>WLEN01000050.1 GCA_009704225.1 Actinomycetota bacterium
AAAAATATGCTTCGTGACGGGCTGGTCAAGTTCGAATTCCGTATGTTTCACCACGGAATTCAACGATAACCGCTAGAAGGGGTTTTTGACGAATTAACCGTTTTCGCCACGCCATTGATTCGCAGAATTCAACATTTCTGCCGCGTGAGCACGAGCATTGTCGGAATCCGGCGTCCCTGACAACAGTCGGGCCATTTCTTCGACGCGTTCGTCGCCGTCGAGTCGCGTGATTGTCGATTCCGTGATCGCGCCGCTGGTGTCCTTGATAATGCGCAGGTGATTTGTGGCGAAAGCCGCAACCTGCGGAAGATGAGTCACAACAATGACCTGCGCCGACTTTGCCAAAATCGCGAGTCGACGACCGATTTCAATTGCGCTTGCGCCACCAACACCCGCGTCAACCTCGTCGAACACGAGCGTCGGGACCGTGTCGGTCGAGGCGATAACAACTTCAATCGCGAGCATGACGCGCGACAATTCACCACCCGACGCGGTCTTTGTCACTGGTTTCGGGTCACCACCGGGGTGCGGGCGCATCAACATCTCGACCGCGTCGCGTCCATGGGCAAAGAAGTCGGTCCCACTCTGCGGCGCAACACGGACGACGAATTCGGCGGTCGGCATCGAGAGCGCGTGAAGTTCTGTCGTGACGGCTCCGGACAGCCGCTGGGCGGCATCGTCGCGGGCGGCACTGATTCGGGTCGCGAGCGCATCAAGAGACTCTTCGTCGGCCGCAATCGTCGCAGAAAGTTCCTCGAGTACATCATCCGAGCGATCGAGATCGAACAAACGGTCGGACGCTGTCGACCACAATGCGAGCACGTCGTCGAGGGTCGGCCCATAGGCGCGGACGAGCGCAGTGATTTCCGCGGTGCGCTCGTGGACCTGTTCCAAGTCCCCGCCGTCGAGTTCGAGTCCCGCCGCGTAGGCCGAGACGGATTGAGCCGCTTCACGAACGACAATGCTCGCTTCCGAGATTCGGGTCAATAGCGTCTCGATGGCTGAGTCGTGGTTTGTCACTCGCTCGAGCGCTCGGCGCGCGCTTTCCACGAGGGATACCGCATCAAATTCGGCGTCGTCCGCAGACAGCGCCTCGTGTGCTTCTTGCGCTGCACGGCGAAGTTCTTCGCTGTTTGACAGGCGTTCGGCTTTCGCTTTCAGGGCAACGTCTTCGCCGGCGACGGGCGCGACAGCGTCAATCGCCGCAACGGCTGCCCGCAGCTCTTCGGCCTCACGAATTCGCTCCGACGCATCTTTCGTCATTGAATCGCGCCGTGCAATCGAGTCAATCCAGCGTCGGAAAATCGTCTGGTACTCACTGAGAGGCGTGCGAACAGAGTCGCCAGCAAACCGGTCGAGAGACTCGCGTTGCGCCGTCTGTGACCGAAGCCGCAGTTGCTCACTCTGCCCGTGGATCGCGACGAGATGATCGCCGATATCGGACAACGCGCCAACCGGCGTTGGTGCGCCACCGACGACAACCTTTGAACGACCCTCGGAACTGACAGCGCGAGTCACGACCAATTCGTGGTCGTCGAGCACACCACCGAGTTCGGTGACACGCGCAACCACCGCGGGGTCGGTGATGGTCCAGCGTCCGCTCACCTGGGCTCGTTCGGCGGAATGGCGAACGACTCCTGAATCAGCGCGGTCGCCGAGCAGAAGGCCCAACGCAGAGACGACCATCGTCTTTCCCGCACCGGTTTCGCCGGTGATTGCCGTGAAGCCCGGAGTCAGCGACAAGGTAGCGGATTGAATCACCCCGAGGTCGTGAATAGAAATCTCGTGGATCATGCGGAACTGCCGCGCCATCCCTCGGTGGGTAAGGAAAACTTTTTGACTAATCGTTCAGAAAACGGGCCGGAATGAGTGTGCGCCAAACGAACCGGCGTTTCCGATCGACGTGCGATGATGCGCGAGCCAGGCGCAAGAGCATGTGTGCGACGCCCGTCGCACCACAACACACCCGATGCACCGTTTCGCGGCAAGACGTCAACCGTGAGAGTCGACGACGGAGCCGTTACAAGCGGCCGAGAGAACAACGCGTGTGCCGACAGCGGAACCATGATGAGCGCATCGACAGTCGGCCAAACAACGGGACCGCCCGCTGAAAACGAATACGCCGTCGAACCCGTCGGCGTCGCCATGAGTACTCCGTCGCACCCAAAGGTTGAGATGGGTCGGTCATCGACGCCGATGACGACCTCGATCATGCGCTCTCGAGACATTTTCTCGACACTGGCCTCGTTGAGCGCCCACGTCTCAAAAACGGTTTTACCGCCCAGTTCAACTCGAACGTCAAGTGTCATGCGGTGTTCGACGGTGTAATCTTTCGCGAGCACACGGCCGATGGTCTCGTCCAGGTCTTCGGGCTCAAGTTCGGCCAAAAAGCCAACGTGGCCCATATTGACCCCCAACAGTGGCGCATTTTGGCCTCGCATGATTTCAGCAGCCTTCAAGATGGTTCCGTCTCCGCCGAGACAAATCACCAACTCGATGTCTTTCGGCGCGACGTCGACACCGAGCTGTTTGACGTCGATGGAAGTTTCGGACGTAATGGCCGGGTGCTGCGAATCAAGGCACACCGGAATTCCGCCAAGACGGGTCAGCTCTGTCGCAACGGCGGCCGCGGTATGGATACTCGCGGGTCGACCCGTGTGGGCAAGAATGAGGAACAGTCGGCCCGTCACGCTAACCTCCCCACGTTGATCTCGCTTGGTCTGTCCATTCTCTCGCATTCAACGGTCGAGCGGGGTCACCGTACACAATCGCCTCGCGATTCCCGTGTTCGCCATCGATGGGCGACGCCATGATTCCACTGATCGGAAGGCCAAGTGCCACGATGGCGTCGCAAACCGTCACGAGCGCAGCGTCGCGTTTAGCGTCATCCCGAACAATTCCCTCGTGGACATTGCCTTTGCCGACCTCGAACTGCGGTTTCACCAAGATGACGTAACGGAAGTCGGTGCCCAGGGCGGTGACAAGTGCGGGCAGAATCATCGTGACAGAAATGAAACTGACATCCATGACCACGTCATCAATCGAACCAACATCCCACCCGTCGACAACCTCTCGCGACAGATCTCGCGCATTGACCCCTTCGACGACGTGTACCCGAAAATTTGTGCGAAGTGTGGGATGGAGTTGCCCGTGACCGACATCGAGTGCGACCACACGACCGGCGCCCCGAAAAAGCGCGACTTCGGTGAATCCGCCGGTAGAAGCACCGATGTCAAGAACCGTGCGACCGCGGAAATCGATGCAGAACCTCTCGCACGCTCCGAGGAGCTTGTTCGCAGAACGCGCTACCCATCGATCCAGCGCCGTGACGGTCAGAACCGCGGAAGACGCGACCTTGTGGCCTGTTTTTGTGACAATCCGTTCATCAACCCGAACACTGCCGGCTTCGATGAGCCGCGCCGCCCGAGTTCGACTCTCGGCCAGCCCTCGTTCAACCAGTGCGAGGTCGAGCCTCGTCGGTTCAGCGGGGTTGCTCATCGAGCCGCTGTCGGATCTCGCCTTCCAGCACCGTGAACGCAGCGGCGCGCTCGTCCAGCGGCAGTTCAGAAATCTGCTCGATGCTGGGTGACTGGTTCTCGTTATCCATGGTCACGAATATATCGCGGGTTCGACATCGAGCCCGTAAATGCGAAGTCCCGATCGATAGATGGCGGTGCACCCCGCACGTAATAGGTTGAGCGAATCCGAACCCTTGCGCTTCACCCGCACGACATTGGCTTTCATGGTTACCGATGAATTCCCCACCGTGACGGTTACCGTATCGGCTTTTTCGGTGACGATTGACTCGGGGTATTCCATCGATAATTCCCGCAAATCGCCGAGGATGTAGGTCGGTTGTTGTTCCTCGGCGGCGGCAATCGCTTGTTTGGGACCGTCAATTCCGGTAAGGACCAGCGCGCTGCGCATCCCGGCTCGGTTTGCTCCCAAAATGTCGGTGTCCAACCGATCGCCGATGACGAGCGGATTGTCGGCCGCGAACTTGTCGCGAGCGAAATCAAAGATTGCGCGTTCGGGTTTGCCCGCGAAGACGGGAAGGCGACCCACCGCGAGGTGAACGGCCGAAACCAGAGTTCCGTTCCCTGGCGCAATCCCCCTCGCGACAGGAATCGTCCAGTCCGTGTTTGTCGCCACCCACGGAATGCCGGTGTGAAGTGCGAAAGATGCCTCGGCGAGGTGTACCCAACCGACGGTCGGCGCGAAACCTTGAATCACAGCAGCCGGATCATCATTCGCCGAATCGGTAACCCGGAATCCGGCGAGTTTGACTTCGCTGATGAGTCCCTCCCCGCCGACCACGAGGACGGTCGACTTCGCGGGAATCAGTGTCGCGAGAATCTTCACCGCGGCCTGCGGGGACGACACGACGTCCTCGGGCGTCGCCGCGAGTCCTAGCGATTGAAGGTGCGTCGCCACGTGTTCGGTTGTGCGCGACGCATTGTTCGTGATGTACGCCACCCGGTGGTGCGCGGATGCGACATTCAGCGCATCGACCGCATAACGAATTGAATTCTCGCCGACATAGACGACCCCGTCGAGGTCCGCAAAAATGACGTCGGTGCCATCAAGAGGCGTCATTTCGAGTCCTCCGTCGGTTCGACGGGTGGCACTCCTTCGACCAGTTTGGCTAGCTCGCTATCCGTTAACGGAGCGGGTTCGTCTTCACGCGGTTCACCGTCGCCGAGTTCGGTGACATCGGTCGGTTCCTCGAGCCATTCGGTGTGGAACTCAATCGTTTCGTCCGGCGAGAAGTGGTTCTCGGTGAGTCGGGCATAACGACGCCACTGGGCAGCTTCGTCGGCACGACCCATCTCTTCGAGAACCTCGGCGTTCGCGTCAAACAATGCAACACACTCCGGCGTCGCGTTAGTCGGGTCGAGTTGCGGAATCTGAAGTTCGGCGTAGGCGCGATCGGTTTCGTCTCGGTCGAGGCGAATGCCCGAAAGGACAATGGCCAGGTCGATTTGCGCTTCGCGTGGCAGTTTCTCTCGGTCGAGTTCGCGGGCAATCTTGAGACCCTCGTTCGACCGGTCAAGCCCGCGAAGGCAATCGATGATGAGCGCAATCTGATCATTCGAGCCCGAAATGCGCTGTGCAGTTCGCAATTCGGCAAGGGCCAACGTGAAATCCTGGTTCACGTAGGCCATAATTCCCACTGTTTCCCGCACAATCGCGAGACGTGACGCACGGTTTTTTGCCGCAATGGCGTGTTGGAGCGCTCGGGGCGCATCGACCTCGGCATAGAAGGACGCGGCTTCCAGGTGGCGACCGACGACCATCGCATTGTCTTCGCTCAGGGTCGACAAATCACGAAGCACAGCGCGGTCCAGTTCCTTGCCCGCGAAACGGTTCTCGAGTTCAGGTTCCATCTCGCGGATAGCCTTGCGCTGTTCTTCGCTCGGACGAAAACGAGGGAATTCCTCTTCGCGCGGTTCAGGACGCGAGCCTTCAGGACGACCGTCACGACTAAACGGCTTACGTTCACCCGGTTTCCCGTCACGACTAAACGGCTTACGTTCACCCGGTTTCCCGTCACGACTAAACGGCTTACGTTCGCCCGGTTTCCCGTCACGACTAAACGGCTTACGTTCGCCCGGTTTCCCGTCACGACTAAACGGCTTACGTTCGCCGTCACGCGCGGGTCGCTCGCCGCGCGGCCGATCGCTACCGTTTTTGGGCGCGCCAAAACGGCCCGA
>WLEN01000051.1 GCA_009704225.1 Actinomycetota bacterium
CCTGCCAAAGCGATGTCCCACGATCCAGTTATCGCACGCGATATTCCCATGAGCGGGGGAACGGTCGCCGCGACCGAGTAGGCAAAGAATTGAGTGAACGCGCTGAGTTGGAGTGATGCCGACGTGGATTCGGTGCGCAGGTTTATCAGCACGAGTGACAGCGGGAACAACAATGGGCCCACGCCGAACAGGACGACCCAGAGGTAGGGCGCAACGGTTGGCGCCACAAGCATTGCTCCGAACCCGGCGAAGATCAGCAGTCCGCCGAGCGCAGCGAGCCAGCCAACGTGTCGGATGCGCGCCGCGATGAGAGGCATGGCAAGCGCCATCGGGGTTCCCGCAATCGAAAAAGTCGACAGCATCAACCCTCCTTCGATCTCGGTCATCCCGACCACGTCCTTGGCAATGTCGGGTAACCACGCAAACATTCCGTAACCTGCGATGCTCGACACCGCGAAAGCAACGGCGATTGCCCATGCGGTGGGAGATTTCGCGAGTGCCAGTT
Organism: Actinomycetota bacterium; assembly: GCA_009704225.1. The sequence continues at coordinate 506 of WLEN01000051.1, forward strand.
TGGGACCACCCACCGAACCGAGTGGGTCGCCCGAATTGCGCCCTGACCGTATTTCAACGAACCACGGGATGAGCGTAACGGCAGCGAACGTCGCCCAAATAGCCATCGTGAACTGCCAGGACATCGACTCGCTCAGCGGCACCGCAATGAGCGGCGGAACGACGGAACCGAGCGAGACAAAGGTGATGTATGCCGCTGACATCGACCCAATGTGCTGGGGAAAATACTTCTTGATAGTCGGGGGCAACGACACGTTGCCCATGCCCGAACCGATCAGGGCAATAGCCGAGCCGAGCGCGAGGACAGTCCAGTCCGTGGCGAGAGCGCGAACGGTGTGGCCGATCGCGATGAAAGCGACCAGCGTGACGAGGTTCCACTCGAGCCCAATTCGCCTCGTGAGCCTAGGTGTCAGTAGCCCGCCGATAACAAACCCAATCGGTGCGAGCGACCCAAGGACAGCGCGGGCGTCGATTCCGAGCGGAACATCATGGTTGATGATGTCGTAAATGGGGGAAAGACCCGAGACAGACGAACGGGTGTTCGCCGCGATGAGGATGACACCAATCACCGCGACGACACTGTCGCGGAGTGCGGCCTTATTTCGAGTCTGCTTCTCCATCTGTGTCCATTGTGGTCTGCTCATCGGGAACAACTAAATCGAGGTCAAGGACCTCTTTCGCCGACCGCGGGATTGCGTTCGCCTTGGCAATCTTGCCGTCCGCCAATTCACGAGGTGCCTTGTCGATTGTGGTGAGGGTCGGGAAAGCCGCATCGGTAACACCGGGAATTGCGACAGCGGCACCGATGAGACTGTTTTCGAAGCGACTGGCAAAGGTGTTGTAATTGTTGACCGTTGCGCCAAGGCTCTTTGCGAATGTATTGACGTCGTCGGCCGTTTTGCCCAGCGTGTCGATAAGCGCACGCGTCTTGTTGATGACCTCGTGGATCTGGTTGGTCTGGTCGTGTTGACGCCACAGGAACGCAACTGATTTCAGGGTGGTGAATAAGCTGATTGGCGTTGCGATGGCGACGTTGCCTCTCAGAGCGGTGTCGTAAATCGAAGGGTCTACTTGCAAGGCTTCGGCTAACGCGGCTTCGGTGGGCATGAACAGAATGACGTAGTCGGCGCTGAGGTCGTAGCGCTGCCAGTATTTCTTGTCCGCGAGTTCCTTCGCCTTCAACGCGACGTCTTTTGCATGCTGTTTGAGCAACACGGCCCGTTGTTTAGGGTCCGTTTCTTCGGCGGCACGCAAATAATTTGTCAACGTGACTTTTGCGTCGATGATGATCTGGCCGCCGTCCGGAAGTTTCACGATTGCGTCAGGGCGCGAACCCTTTTCATCGTCCGTTCCGGCAATCTGGTCCTGGGTGATGAAGTCAATCCCCTTGACCATCCCGGCTGCCTCGAGCAAGCGCTCGAGCTGGGTTTCCCCCCAGTGCCCGCGAATGTTCGGGTCAGACAGAGCGGATTTAAGTCCTTGGGTGACGGTGCGGAGTGCCTCGCCGTCTGTTCGAGCCTGCTTCAGTTGATCGTCGATTGAGCGGAACTGGGTCTTTCGTTCATTTTCCATCTCGCGAACACGGCCTTCTACTTGGTTGAGCAGCGTGTGCACCGGGGCTAAGCGCTCCAGCACTTTGCTTTCCTCGCTCGCGCGAAGGCGTTCAGCTTCGCGAAGTGCGTCAACCTGAGATTTGAGATCGTCGATCTGGGACAGCAGCGAAGTATTCGTGGCGGTGAGCCCCGCGACGGTAGCAGCGTCCCCCGACGACGACCCCATGACGTATCGACCGACGAGAATTCCAATTACGGCGCCAACGACGAGTCCGATTGCGAGATAGATGATCATGTCCATGTTCCCAGTGTGACAGTGAGCACCCCCGACTTACCGTATTCCACGGTCAGAGCGCCACTTTTCTCCTGGTGGCTAGCGAAAAGTGTCAATATGTCCTAACATAAGTAATATACGAGATTTCCCGCCACCAACCACCGAAAGTTATGACTCATGACATCCTCATTTGACGTCATCACCATTGGTCGCGTAGGCATCGATATCTATCCGTTGCAGGTTGGTGTCGGATTAGAGGACGTCACCTCGTTCGGGAAGTTCCTTGGAGGAAGTGCGACCAACGTCGCCGTCGCCGCTGCGAAGCACGGACTCCATTCGGCGGTGATTACCCGCACCGGGAATGATCCGTTTGGAAAGTTCATCCACAACGAACTTATTCGTCTCGGTGTGAGTGACCAATTTGTTTCGGGAGTCGAAGGATTGAACACGCCGGTCGTGTTTTGCGAGATATATCCGCCGGACGATTTCCCGCTGTACTTTTATCGCGAGCCAAAAGCGCCGGATCTCGAGATCAAGGCAGCGGAATTGGACCTCGACGCGATTCGCGCGGCAACCATCTATTGGTCGACCCTGACGGGACTGAGCCAGGAACCGTCGCGAGAGGCACACCACGTTGCGTGGGATGCTCGCGGGCGAAAGCCGCTCACCATCCTCGACCTCGACTACCGCGAGATGTTCTGGGATTCCTCCGAACTCGCAACCGTCGAAGCCGAATCCGCCCTCTCGAAAGTCACCGTGGCCGTCGGAAACAAAGAAGAGTGCCGGGTCGCCGTGGGAGAAACCGAACCGCACCGGGCTGCAGACGCGCTTCTTGAACGAGGAATCGAGCTCGCCATCGTCAAGCAGGGCCCCAAGGGGGTTCTCGCCAAGACGCGTGACGGTGCCGTGGAAGTACCCCCGTACTTCGTCGAGGTTGTCAACGGTCTCGGCGCCGGCGACTCCTTCGGAGGAGCACTGTGCTACGGACTCATCCAGGGCTGGGAACTGACCGACGTGCTTCGCTTCGCCAACGTGGCGGGTGCGATCGTGGCGTCACGCCTCGAATGTTCGACGGCGATGCCGACGACTGATGAAGTGCTCGCCATCGTGAAGGAGATCTCGTAATGGTAAAACTCGATTTTGACGCGCTACGCGACACACGCGCGACGAACCCCGGCCGACTCGCCGAGGTCTACGCGAACCGTCAGCGCCGCGAACTCCTCGCCGGCGACGGCCGACTCATGATTGTCGCCGCCGACCACCCCGCGCGTGGGGCGCTCGCCGTCGGGTCGAATCCGACCGCGATGTCAGACCGATACGAACTCTTGACCAACCTCGCCATCGCACTGGACCGTCCCGGTGTGGACGGCGTGCTCGGGACACCCGACATCATCGACGACCTCGCAATGCTCGGGCTCCTCGACAACAAAATCGTGGTCGGCTCGATGAACCGCGGTGGTTTGCGCGGTTCGTCCTTCGAGATGGACGACCGGTACACGGCCTATGACATGCCAGCAATTCAACGCGACGGTCTTGACTTCGCCAAGAACCTGGTGCGCATCAACCTGAAAGACGCCGCGACTGTCGACACGCTCGAATCTACGGCCTTTGCCGTGAGCGAGGCGGTGGAACTTGAAATCCCCATCATGCTCGAACCGTTCATGAGCGAATGGGTCGGCGGGTCAATCTCTAACAACCTCGCGACCGACCAGGTCATTCTCTCGGTCGCCATCGCGGCGGGGCTTGGAAACTCGAGCGCATACTCGTGGCTCAAGCTGCCTGTTGTTCCGGACATGGAACGCGTCATGGCATCGACGACACTTCCGACACTTCTTCTCGGCGGAGACCCGGGTGACAACGAGGACCAACTCATCGAGCAGTGGACCAACGCGCTCGCGCTGCCCGGAGTGCGAGGACTCGTGGTCGGTCGCTCGATGCTGTACCCCGCAAGCGGCGACGTGGCCAAAGCCGTTGACACCGCTGCACAACTTGTTCACGGTTCGTAGACTTTAGAAAAAGGAACACACATGACAAAAAACACCGTCCCCCACTGGATTAACGGCGCACGCGACCACGGCACAACCGATCGCACCGCCCCCGTCTACGACCCGGCCCTCGGCAAGGAAACCAAACGCGTTGTCCTCGCGAACCAAGCTGATATCGAGAAGGCCATTGCCAGCGCTAATGCGGCGTATCCCGAATGGCGCGACACCTCGATTGCGCGTCGCCAAGCGATCCTCTTTAATTTCCGCGAATTGCTCAATGCCAAGAAGGGCGAACTCGCCGAGATTCTGACCTCCGAGCACGGCAAGGTCCTCTCGGATGCCCTCGGCGAAATCTCGCGTGGTCAAGAGGTTGTTGAGTTCGCGTGTGGTGTTCCGCACCTCGTTAAAGGGTCGTACACCGAGAACGCCTCGACCGGTGTCGATGTCTATTCGATTCGTCAGCCGCTCGGCGTCGTCGGTGTCATCTCGCCCTTCAACTTCCCCGCCATGGTGCCGATGTGGTTTTTCCCCATTGCCATTGCCGCGGGAAACACCGTCGTCCTCAAGCCCTCCGAAAAAGACCCGTCGGCCGCGATTTGGCTCGGTGAACTGTGGAAGGAAGCCGGTCTTCCCGATGGCGTCTTCACGGTTCTCAATGGTGACAAGGAATCCGTCGACGGGTTGCTGACGGACCCCCGGGTTCACGCGATCTCGTTCGTCGGTTCTACGCCCATCGCTCAGTATGTTTACGAGACGGGCGCAAAGCACGGCAAGCGCGTCCAGGCACTCGGCGGAGCAAAGAACCACATGCTGGTCCTTCCAGACGCCGATCTCGACCTCGTGGCCGATTCGGCGATCAACGCAGGTTTCGGTTCGGCGGGCGAGCGCTGCATGGCGATATCGGTCGTCGTTGCCGTCGAGCCCGTTGCCGACTCGCTCATCGAGAAGATCACCGCGCGCATGCGCTCGTTGGTCATCGGTGACGGTCGTCGATCGTGCGACATGGGGCCGCTCGTGACGGAACAGCACCGCGACAAGGTCGCGTCCTACATCGACATTGCGATTGCGGACGGAGCCGACGTAGTCGTCGACGGCCGCGGAATCGAGGTCGACGGTGACCCCAACGGTTTCTGGCTCGGACCCACGCTCATCGACAAGGTGCCAACAACCTCGAAGGTGTACACCGAAGAAATCTTTGGTCCAGTTTTGTCGATTGTTCGCGTCAAGACGTACGACGAGGGAGTGGCTCTCATCAACGCCGGCGCTTTCGGAAACGGAACCGCAATCTTCACGAACGACGGTGGCGCCGCGCGTCGATTCCAGAACGAGATTCAGGTCGGCATGATCGGGATCAACGTTCCC
>WLEN01000052.1 GCA_009704225.1 Actinomycetota bacterium
CATTGCTGGAATCCTCACCCACGCTCACGAGATCACCGCGGTGACCAACCAGTTCGTGAACTCGTACAAGCGACTCTGGGGTGGTGGCGAGGCCCCGCCATTCATAACGTGGGGCCACAACAACACCTCGGCTCTCGTCCGCGTGCCGATGTACAAACCGGGCAAGGAACAGTCTGTGCGAATCGAGTATCGCGGTTTGGACGCTGCCGCTAACCCCTACCTGGCATACGCGCTCCTTTTGTCAGCAGGGATGAAGGGCATCGACGAAGGATACGAGCTTGCGCCAGAAGCTGAGGGAGACATCGCGAGTCTCACGGCAACCGAACGGCGTGCACTCGGCTATCGGCCGCTCCCCGAAAATCTGCACCGTGCGTTGCACTACATGGAGGAAAGCGAACTGGTTGCCGAAACTCTCGGTGAGCAGGTCTTCAACTTCTTCATTCGCAACAAACAAGCGGAATGGAACGCCTACGGTCGCCAGGTGACGCCGTGGGAGTTGGACACGAACTTCCGCCAGTTGTAGGCATGGCCGCAGCACCGAGCCTCACCGATCTAGCCCGAATCGGGTTTGTCGATCTGTCGGGTGCGCGCGAACTTTTGGTTAGCAACGGCTTCGACTCCGAGTGGTTCGCGGTGGCCGCCAGCGCCGATAATGCGGTCCGCTGGCTCGGCCGTTTGGCGGATTCGTCCCGCAAACTCCTCGATTCAGTTCTTGCCGTCGCGGAACATCGATCCGCTCTGATTCGGGTGCTCGGCGCCAGCGACGGTCTCGCCGAATTCCTTGTGCGAAGGCCGTCTGCTCTTGACCGGGTTCTTCCGCCCGAATCGTTGCCCACGGAGGCGGAATACCGTGCCGCATTCGCTGGAGCGGTATCGGTCGACGATATTCGCCTCCGATATCGCGAGCGTTTGGTAACCATCGCTTCGTGGGACCTCTCGCAACCGGATGCATCTGCGATTGTTCATCTGGTTGGCGCTGCCCTTGCCGACCTCGCCAGCGCGGTTCTGGACGCGGCGCTTCAACTAGCGAAGGACAGCGTAGACGCACCAGCCAACATCAGGGACAATACGGCTCTCACCATCGTAGGGATGGGTAAAGCGGGTGCTCGTGAACTGAACTACGTCTCGGATGTCGACGTGATCTTTGTGTGCAGCGCGCGCGGTATTGATTCAAACGACGCGGTCGACGTGGCAACGAAGTGGGCGCGGTCGATTGTGGCGACAGTCAACGAACCGGGTCTTGAGCCCGCGCTGTGGGAATTGGACACCAATTTGCGTCCGGAAGGCGCGAAAGGTGCGCTGGTGCGAACGCTGGAATCACACGTGGCGTATTACGAGCGGTGGGCCGAGAACTGGGAGTTTCAAGCCATGCTCAAAGCGCGACCGATGGCCGGTGATGTCGCGCTCGGCACCGACTACCTCGCCGCACTCTCGGACGTGGTGTGGTCTAGCTCTACTCGTGAAGGTTTCGTTGAGTCGGTCCAAAAGATGCGCGAGCGAGTAACCGAGAATATCCCCGCCGAGCTCAGGGATGTTCAAATCAAGTTGGGTCCAGGCGGTCTGCGCGATGTCGAGTTCACCGTGCAGTTGTTGCAACTGGTACACGGCAAAGATGACGAAACAGTTCGCGTGCGCGATACCCTCACGGCAATCACCCGATTGTCGGAGGGTGGCTATATCGGACGTACCGAAGCACAGTCGTTTTCGAACCATTATCGAGATTTGCGAGTTATCGAACACCGCGTCCAACTCCTTGCGCTACGCCGAACCCATCTCATGCCTCGCGACCCGGAATTGCTCAGAATCATCGCCCGAGCATCGGGGCTGGCCGAGACCAGTGACGCTCTGTTGACCCGCTGGACTGACATTAAACGAGACGTGCGCTCATTGCACCAGCGCCTGTTCTATCGCCCGCTACTTTCGGCTGTCGCGAATTTGGGTGAGGACACGATCTCCTTGTCTAGCGTTCAGGCGGAGGCTCGACTGAGCGCGAGTGGCTTCCGCGATCCCGCCGGCGCCCTTCGACACATTGCCGCTCTGACCTCGGGGATATCACGAAGTGCGGCTATCCAACGAAACCTGTTGCCGGTTCTTTTGCATTGGATGACCGAAGGCACGGACGCCGACGGTGGACTTGCTGCTTTCCGTACCATCAGCGACTCGCTCGGTGACTCGCCTTGGTATCTGCGGATGCTCCGCGATTCAGTCGGCGCCGCTCAGCGGCTCAGTCGCGTTCTCTCGCTGTCGCGCTACGTCGCCATCCTGATCGAGCGCGTTCCCGACGCGGTTGCGTGGCTTGATGACGACGAGAATTTGCGCCCGCGGTCGCGCGCGACATTGATGGCCGAATTCGGTGCAATTGATTCTCGACACGACAATGTAGAAGACGCAGCAAAGGCTGTTCGTTTCGCGAGAAGGCGCGAGCTCCTGCGCATCGCGTTGGCGGTCGTTCTCGACCTGATCGACATCGAACAGTCCGGCATCGCGCTATCGGACATCGCAACGGCAACACTTGACGCCGCGACACGACTCGCTCGGCGAGGAATTGACGGCATCGAATTCGCTGTCATCGCAATGGGGCGCTTCGGCGGTCAGGAACTCGGATTCTCGTCGGATACCGATGTGGTCTGGGTGTTCCGTGAAAACGGAGCGGGCGACTCCGCCCATCAGCGCGCTGAAAAGATTGTTCACTCCATTACGAGACTCACCGAGGATTTGCGTTTCCCTCTCGATTTAGATGCCGGACTTCGACCGGAAGGCAAAAACGGGCCTCTCGTGCGGTCTCTCGAGGCGTACCGCGCCTATTACGCGCAGTGGAGCGATATCTGGGAAACACAGGCTCTCATCAGAGCCAAGCCAGTCGCGGGTGACCCCGCCCTGTTGGATGCGTTCGATGAGATGGCCGATGCGGTCCGCTACTCAACCGAAATTTCCGATGAGGGAATTCGAGAGATTCGCCGGATCAAGGCTCGTGTCGAGACCGAGCGGCTCCCGTTCGGTGCGGATGCGTCGCGACACACGAAACTTGGTCGCGGATCACTCAGCGATGTCGAATGGCTGGTGCAACTGTTGCAATTGCGGCACGGGCCCAGCAACGCGGAAGTTCGGTCGTCGTCAACACTTCACGCGTTAGCTGCCGAGATCGCGAGCGGTTTTGTCGCCGAGGCAGACGGCGCAGCACTTCGGGAGGCCTGGTTGCTGAGTTCACGCATTCGCTCTGCGACCACTCTCTTTACCGGCAAGGGGTCCGATGTCGTGCCACTGGATCGGCCTGCACTCGAGGGAATCGCCCGACTACTCGGATACCCCGCTGGTCGCGGCGCAGAGCTTGAGAATGACTATTTGCGTGTCACGCGCCAGAGTCGCCAGGTTTTCGAGCGAATCTTCTATCCGGCCTAACGACGAAAGCGCCACCCGAAGATGACGCCTCGCCGTTGACCGTTGGCTAGCAGGAGAACGTGGTCTCGTACTCGAAGGGGTGCGGGCGCTGCGCGGACGGAAGTACTTCCATCGCGCGCTTCATGCTGACCCATTCGTCGATGAGGTCTTTGGTGAACACGTTCCCCTGTAAGAGGAATTCGTGGTCATTCTCAAGTGCGATAAGTGCCTCTTCGAGCGATCCAGGGACCTGGGGGATGAGTTTTGCTTCGTCGGCGGGGAGTTCGTAGAGGTCCTTGTCGACGGGTTCGTGAGGCTCGATCTTATTGAGGATTCCGTCCAGCCCAGCCATCATCTGCACCGCGAAGGCAAGGTACGGGTTACTTGATGCGTCGGGAGCGCGGAACTCGATTCGCTTTGCCTTCGGGTTAGTGCCCGTGATCGGGATTCGGATTGCTGCCGAACGGTTACCGGCCGAGTAAACCAGGTTGACCGGAGCTTCGAAACCTTTAACCAGTCGTCGGTAAGAGTTCATCGTGGGGTTCGTGAACGCGAGGATTGCACCCGCGTGCTTGAGGATTCCACCGATGTACCACCGCGCGATGTCGGAAAGCCCCGCGTAACCCTTTTCGTCGTAAAACAAGGGCTTGCCATTTGACCACAGCGATTGGTGGGTGTGCATTCCCGAACCGTTGTCGTTGAAGAGCGGCTTCGGCATAAAGGTCGCAACCTTGCCATGCATGTCCGCCTCGTTCTTGACGATGTACTTGAATTTGAGCAGGTCGTCAGCCGATTGAACCATCGTGTTGAACCGGTAGTTAATCTCACACTGGCCAGCGGTACCCACCTCGTGATGGGAGCGTTCGACCTCGAGGCCGGCCGCCGCGAGTTGGAGACAAATTTGATCGCGCAGGTCGGCGAGTTTGTCGACCGGGCTGACGGGAAAATAGCCGCCTTTGTGCGGGGTTTTGTTGGCGAGGTTTCCGCCCTCTTCTTTACGACCCGTGTTCCACGCGGCTTCTTCAGAGTCGACGTGGTAGAAGGACGAGCCACTTGAAACCTCGTATCGCACGTCGTCAAAGATGAAGAACTCCGCCTCCGGCGCAAAGAACGCGGTGTCGGCGATGCCAGTGGAGGCCAAATACTTCTCGGCCTTCTTTGCAACCTGGCGCGGGTCGCGGTGATAAATCTCGCCGTTGCGAGGGTTGTAAATGTCAAAGATGAGAATGAGCGTCTTTTCGACGCGATATGGATCGAGGTACGCGGTCGTCACATCGGGGATCAACTGCAGGTCGCTCTCCGCGATGCCCTGGAAACCCGTGATCGACGAGCCGTCGAAGAGTTGGCCGACGGAGAAGAATTCTTCGTCAACGGTGCTCGCGGGAATGTTGAAGTGCTGCTGAATACCGGGGAGGTCGGTGAACCGAATGTCAAGGAACTTGACGTCTTCCTTCGTGATGTACGCAAGAACCTCTGCTGGGGTCTTAAACAATTTTCCTCCTGCTGATCGGGTTAATCTGCTCAATCGATTGCCTCACGGTACCGAGAACATGTGTCTTAACCGTCACACGAATGTTTCGGGGATGTTACAAACAAGCTGACTAGCGAGGTCGTGGTGCGCGCATCTTGGTTGGATCGATGCCCTTGGGCATCATCGACGCGGGAGTTTTTGCGATCGAATTCAAACGATTCGACACCACAACGATTTCGGCGGGACGAACGCGTCCCTTGATTTTGTAGAGCGCGGGGAAGAACTCTTTCAGAGTCAGGCCATCCGAACCGACGTGTAGGAGGTTGACGGGAACTCCGGGAACAATGCGTTGCACCTCTCGGCGGGCGTCCTCGACAAGGGGAGCGACGCGGGACCGAACGCCTTCCGACACGATGACCACCCCAGGTTTGCCGACGACGCGGTAGACGATGTCCTGGGTTTTGTTCATTCGAATCGGCGTATCGTTGCCACGCCACGAGCGGCGCAACTGATTCTTGATGAGAGCAGATACCGCTCCGGGTTGCCCTTGAAGGTTTGAGTACATCAGACGTTGAGTCAATTGACCGAGCACGATGAGGAACCCGAGCAAACCGGCGAGGACCCCGAAAATGATGGAAACAACGAAGCTAATTGGTTCGCCGCCGGTCGCCATGATTGCGAACGCAATTCCAGCCGCAATCGGGCCGAGCGTGCCCAGGATCAGCCAGAGAAGTGCGAGGCGGTCCCGTTTGATGACGAGGACAAGGACGTCAATGATTTGACGG
>WLEN01000053.1 GCA_009704225.1 Actinomycetota bacterium
CTGAAGTACTCGAACGGGCCGATGCCGCATTCCAAACTAATGTCCTCGATCGAGTTGTTCGGCAGCAAAGTCGTCCCACTCGTCCGCGACATGCTTGCGGGTTGAACCCACGATCAGCGGTGGCGCAGCGTCCCGCCAAGTAGTCCTGCGTCGAAAAAGTTTTCCGCGAGTTCAGCGCCGTCGTGACCATAGACCCATGGGAGCCCGGGGACGGGGTCGGGGTGACTAATCGGAGCACCCGCGAGAACAGCCTCTGGACGCGAGAGACGCCGTATCCCAACACCAAGCACGTTGTTGGGGTGTCGACGAGCGAAGTTACCGTACGTGGTCTCGTCGTGCTGACCGTCATCGCCAATCAGAATCCATTTGATGTTCGGAAATTCTGCGACCAGACGATCAAGATTGTTGACCTTGTGGTCACGACCGCTGCGGAAGATTCGATCGGGCGTCGCTCCCCAGTCGGTCAAGAGGAGGGGGCCGCGCGGGTACATGTGACGTGACAGGAAACGCTCGAGTGTCGGGGCGACGTTCCACGGACCGGTGGAAAGGTACATGACAGGTGCGCCCGAATAAAAAGCTCCCAACTTGTTGAGGAAGACGGCCATTCCGGGCACTGGCCGACGGGCGTGCTCGTCAAGGACGAACGTGTTCCAGGCCGCCAACAGCAGGCGGGGGAGTGCCGTGACCATCACCGTGTCATCGATGTCACATACAATTCCGACGGTGGTCGTGTTGTTGACAACGGTCACGTCGCTCGATGACCAGCCATGGCCTTTCCTCACGCGCATCAACACCGTGTGGAGTCCGACAGGCAGGTTCACCGGCAAGCTTGCGTCGATCACTCCGCCGCGGTCACTTGTCACCTTGAACTTGTGGCTCCCGATCTTGACGCTCACTTTTGTGTGCGCGACCGGAACGCCCGTGAACGCCCGCCATCCACGGACGTACTTGCGAACTTTGTGAGTGCGCGGATCGGGGTTGACGTACAAAACTCTCGCGAGGATTCGAACCGACGATGCCGAGCCGTAGCCGCGGAATGCGACGACCGTCGGCAGCTGTCCCGTTGCACGCGCAGACTTCGCTCTAAAGGCGGTGTACGCGTCTTCGATACGCGCTGCAACGTGCATTTTGACGGGTGGATTAGAATCTGAAGGCATCGGCGTCAAGCCTATCGTCTCGGGCTTATTCGATAGTTTTTCAGGAAGTTGCTCTTTTGTAGGGCGCATTCTTAGACTGTGTGGATACCTTTGGCGCTAAAGGTTTTATTCTTCGAAAATTTAACTGGCCATCCACTAACGAGGAAAAATACATTGCCAATCCAACACATCCCGGCAAGCGAAGAATTATTCAAATCTGGGCTTCTCATCAACACCCCTGTTCAGGCTCGCAGCAACGCGCGCGTCACCGCCTTGTTGGACGCGGCCGCCAAGGTTGTCCATGAAAAGGGATACGAAGAATTAACCACCGCGAATGTCGCGGAAGCGGCGGGCGCGTCAATTGGGACGGTGTATCGATATTTCGAAGATCGCGTAAAGGTTTTGGAAGCACTTGCGATTCGAAACCTCGAGCGCGCAGACCGCCGTTTCCTCGACGCGCTCGAGCAGATTGATGGCTCGGCCCCCAAAGATGCGATAAACGTGATGTTCGAAATGTACCTTGACATGTTTCGCACCGAACCAGGGTTTCGGTCGTTGCGCCTCGGAGACGTTCTCGACATCCGACCACGCAATCGTGAACCGCGCCTCACCACGGCGGCCCGCACTATGACGGAACAACTGAGTGTTCGCTTTGGTTTCGCCAACAACGCCGCGACTGTTCTAGAGGTCGAGAAGGCGCTGGTTGCGGTTGACGCCTATCTCGCCCGCGCTTTCTTCAACGACGACCGCGGTGACGTCGTATTCATCGATTCTGCACGTGCCTCCGTGATGTCGCTTTCCCGCATCGCCAACTAATCGTCGGGGTGCCGGGTATAGCGGTGCAATGATTTCTTCACCAACGCCATGACGGCGATGAAGAGCACAATGATTCCCGCAAAAATGAAACCCGCAAAATGCAGGCTCTGACTGAGCTGTTCATACGTGAAGGCGGCGGTGCGCCCAACCGTCACGTAGGCGACGGCCCACAATGTGCACGCCGGTGCGGTCCACGCAATAAATCGGCGATAGTCCATACCCGTGATTCCTGCGGTCAACGGGACGATGCTGTGAAGAACGGGCAAGAACCTCGAGATGAAAATCGCCCAACCGCCGCGGTGCTCGAGAAACCGTTCGGCGGCTTTCCAATTCTTGTGGCCAATCCATTTGCCAACCTTTGAGTGTTGAATAGCGGGGCCGAAGGCATGTCCGAGCGCAAAACCAATGCTTTCGCCAATCAGTGCGCCGATAATGATGACCACAATCAACGAGATGTATTCCTCGGTTGACGATGCGCCCGTTGCGGCAACGAGGACGACGGTGTCACCCGGAATCACGAGTCCTACCAGGACGCTCGTTTCGAGCATGATGGCGAGACCAGCGAGTGTGACGCGAAGAATTGGGTCGATGGATCCGACCCCGCTGAGAAACCAATCGAGAAATGCGTTCATGACTGCGAGCGTACCTCGCTCGAATCAAGAGATTGCCGACGTTTGAGGTATTCCTGACGCCAATAATCGACTCGCCCTGGCTCGACGTGCAGCGCGGGCCCGTCTCGCCATTCCGTCGCGACACGGATTCCATGCAGGGCAGACAGCGTCCACACTTCCGCTCCGTCGAGGTCCTCTGGTCGGACACGGGCGCTGACGACCTGTGCGCCGATGAACGCCGCGTGGTCACGGATTGTGTGCTCGGTAACACTCGGAAGGTGAGGGATCGCGGAATCGACAATGTGCAGTGTGTCGTCCACCCACCACAGAATCGATGACCATGCTCCCTCCGCAATGAAACCGTGGTCAAGAATGACGGCCTCGCCAACATCGAGTTCCCGTCGGAGGGCTCCGAGCGCGGCGAGATCGGGACCTTTCATGCTCGGTTGCGTTCGTGGGTCACGGGGGGCGGTCGCGAGGGTGACATCGGTTCGCGCTTCAGGTGCCTCGCGAAGGTGGAATCTCAACATCGCGCCGTCGCCGTAATCGATCGCTTCGAGTCTCGGGAACCATCGGCCCTCGGCAGGAATCATGGCGATGGTGTCGGAGGCGAATGCCCGAGCGTGCAGGGAGGGGTCGAACGCGGCAAGCGACGAGGTAAATCGTTCGACGTGCAACGCCACATTCACGGCGGATCCGTCAACCACGAGCCACGAATCGGCAACGCGGACCGAGCCCGCGTGAGGATCGCACCATTCCTCTTCGACGACGGAACCACCAGCCCATCGGAAAACGCGCGCCTCGACCATAGAGTAAAGGCTATGACAGAGGGCTACGTTCGGCACGTTATTGTTGCACGAGTTGACCCAGTCGTCATCTTTCGGGCGCTCATCGCTCATCGTGACGGTGGTTTCTGGCTGGATGATTCGCTTTCGGAAACCGTGTCGTATCTGGGGGTCGGCGCCCGCATCGAGACCGCCGACGCCTTCTCTGGTTTCGACACCGAGGACGAGTTTCCGGTCTCGCGCGTCGGCTGGATTGGCTACGGAGCCCGTGCCGAGTCGATTGGTGTTGACGTCGGAATCGAGCCGCAGACGCGCTCGACAGTGCTGTCCGTTCGACTCGCGGTCGAGGTTGACCATCGCGATGACGAAGTATCGGTTATCGGGTTGCAACGCGACGCCGAGTTCGATGACCTGGTTTCTGCCATCGAAGCGCTGGGCGGTCAGGTCGCTCCGACGCCACATCATCCGCCAACCCGCACCGCGATATGGCGCGATGACCCGTCGATCTATGCGGGATACATCGATGAGTGCCTCACGCACATCCGAAACGGAGACGCCTATCAGTTGTGTCTCACGACCGGTATCGACGTGTACGGCGAGGTGGATGTGGTCGAAACCTATTGTGCGCTTCGAACCGTTGCCCCCACTCGGAACGCGGCGTACCTGTCAATCGGAGGGATCAGTCTGCTCAGCGCGTCGCCCGAGACGTACTTCACGGTTCGCGGCCGACACGCGACGACGAGCCCCATCAAGGGCACCCGCCCGCGCAGTATGGATCCGGCAGAGGACTACCTCGTGAAACGCGAACTCGAGACGTCAGAGAAGGAACGCGCCGAGAACCTGATGATTGTCGACTTGTGCCGCAACGACTTGTCGCAAGTGTGTGTGCCGGGGACTGTCACGGTGAGTTCGCTTCATCGCGTTGAGACCTATTCGACTGTCCACCAACTGGTCAGCACCGTCGCCGGGGAATTGTTGCCCGAATGCTCGGCCGCGGACGCGGCTCGCGTTCTTTTTCCCGCAGGGTCGATGACCGGTGCACCAAAACGCAGCGCCGTTCAGATTCTAGAGCGACTGGAATCTGCAGAACGAGGAATGTACTCCGGCGCTTTCGGCTATGCCGGAGCGGGAAACCTTACTCTTGCCATGACAATTCGGTCAATTGTTATCGACGGCAGTGGCGCTCACATCGGAGTTGGTGGAGGAATCACGTCGGGATCGGTCCTTGACCAGGAAATCGCCGAGGTCGGTGTGAAGGCCGCCGCGATGCTCGGTGTGCTCGGAGCATCGCCGAACCCCTACCTGTACACGGAATAGAATTGGGAACGCGCGTGTGCGCGTTGTGAAAGGGTTCCGTGGACGAGAACGAATACGATTTCCGCCGGATGGAAGCGAAGTGGGCTCCCGTGTGGGAAGCCGAACGACCCTTCGATGTTCCTGACGGAGACGACCCTCGCCCGCACAAGTACATCTTGGACATGTTCCCGTATCCGTCGGGCGACCTGCACATGGGTCACGCCGAGGTCTATGCGCTCGGCGACGTCCTCGCGCGATATTGGCGGCTTCGCGGCTATCAGGTTCTGCACCCCATCGGGTGGGATTCCTTTGGACTTCCCGCCGAAAACGCGGCCATCAAGCGGGGCGTGAACCCGCGAGAGTGGACCTACGAGAACATCGCTCAGCAACGCGCCTCGATGAAGCGTTACGCGGCCTCGTTCGACTGGTCGCGGGTGTTGCATACCTCCGACCCCGAGTATTACAAGTGGAACCAGTGGCTGTTCCTCGAGCTGTACAAAAAGGGTTTGGCGTATCGCAAGGATTCCTGGGTCAACTGGGACCCGGTAGACCAGACGGTCCTCGCGAACGAACAGGTCCTGCCGGACGGCACGAGCGAACGCAGCGGCGCAACGGTCGTCAAGAAGAAGCTCACCCAGTGGTACTTCCGCATCACGGATTACGCCGATCGACTTCTCGGAGACCTTGACCGACTCGAAGGCGCATGGCCATCGAAGGTGCTGACGATGCAGCGCAACTGGATTGGACAATCGCGCGGTGCCGAAGTTGTGTTCGCGGTAGACGGTAGCGATCGAACGGTCCCCGTTTTCACGACCCGTCCCGACACGCTGTACGGCGCGACGTTCATGGTCGTTGCACCCGATTCTGACCTCGCGAGCGAACTCGTTGCCGACGCTGACCCCGCCGTTCGGATGGCCTTCGTGGCCTATCTCGAAGAAGTCCAAAAGAAGACCGAAATCGAACGACAGGATGCGAC
>WLEN01000054.1 GCA_009704225.1 Actinomycetota bacterium
GGAATCGTTCGACCTCCCACGGTGACGACACCCGTCATTACCGCGCGATCCATCGCAGTGATAACTGATTCGGGGTCGCAGGTCTCTGGGGCGGCACCTTCGAGTCCGGCGATGATGGCGTTTGTCGTGCCGTGTCCGACGCCGGTCGCACCGAGCGAACCAAAGAGTGACACGCGAATCCGCGCGGTCGGATCGAGCTGGTTGGCTTCGATCAATTCGCCGACAAATCGCCGGGCGGCGCGCATCGGTCCGACGGTGTGCGAACTCGACGGACCAACGCCGACAGTGAAGAGGTCAAGTGCAGTAAGGATACTCACGATGTGTTTCAACTAACTATGAGAGAAAAGACGCCTGTGAGCCGACGAATCGACCCACAGGCGCCCGAGGGTACTACTTGTGTTCGCCGTGAACCGCGTAGCGCTCTTCAGGAGACATTACGAGGTTGTTGCGACCAATGACAGCGAAGTACAACAAGAACACCGCGTAGACGATGATGATGGCGTAAATCGCGGGAAGGAACGCAGGGTTCAGCAGGAATCCAACGAACGCCAGTGCGGCGATCAAACCGGACACCGTTGCTCCGCCGACGCCCCACGGCGAGCGATATGGACGCTCGAGTTCGGGGTGCTTGACGCGCAGAATGATGAACGAAATCATCTGCATGAGGTAGGCCAACATGGCGCCCCACACGGCGATGTTCAGGATGATGGCTCCAGCCACACCACTGATGGCACCGGTCGTGTCGGTTGCGGTCAAGTAGTCGAGCAACACGAGTGCAGCGAGACCGATGAGTCCACCTACGAGAAGCGCGAGCCACGGAGTCTTGTTCTTACCCGTCACGGACAGTCCCTTGAAGTAGTAGCCAGCGCGCGAGAGCGAGTACATGTTGCGACCGTAGGCGAACATGATTCCCTGAAGCGATGCGAGCAAACCGATCAGTGCGAAGATTCCGAGAACGGCAGCCCAACCATCACCAACGACGGCGCGGAAGCCATCGAGGAGCGGTTCACCCGCCGCACCCGTTGCCTCAGCACCGAGAATTCCGGTGTTGATGAACATGACGAGAAGACCGGTGACGATGAGGGTTCCACGAGCCCAGAATCCAGCGCGAGGAATGTCCTTCGATGGGTTGTGTGCTTCTTCTGCGGCGAGGGGGAGTTCTTCGATTCCGAGGAACAACCAGACGCCAAAGGGAATCGCAAAGAGGATACCCATGATGCCGTGAGGGAGGAACCAGCTCGAACCAGCCGAACCATCTGCGGGGATGTTCCACAGCATTGCCCAGTCAATCTTGCCCGAGAGGAGAACCATCACCGAGAACAGCACGATGATCGCCAGCGAGATGATTGACACAACAATCGAGAACTTGAACGAGATGGCCGAACCGAGCGAGTTGAGTCCGATGAACACGGCGTACAAGACGACGTACCAAATCCACATGTTTCCGGTGAGGTCAAGCCCGAGGAGTTCTGAGGTCACACCGTTCGCGTACGCCGCCGAGAAGAACACGACGACCGCGGTCGTCGCGACGTACTCGACGGTCTCAGCGAGACCAGTGACGAATCCACCCCATGGCCCCATCGCTTTTCGAGCGAATGAGTAAGCGCCACCCGAGTGGGGCATTGCCGACGACATTTCACCGATGGCGAACATGAGTCCGTAGTACATAACGACGAGGATGAGGAAGGCGACGAGCAGGCCACCGAAACCGCCGGCTGCTACACCGAAGTTCCAACCCGAGAAGTCACCCGAGATGACCGCGGCGATGGCGAGGCCCCAGAGGCCCCAGACGCCGGCAGATCGAGTGAGCTGGCGCTTCTCGAAATAGTCCTTGCTTTGCTCGGTGTAGGAAACTCCCGAGACTTTTAATTTGTCAGACATACGACTTTGTAGTCCTTTCCCGTCGCGGGAACTTTCGCACCCACGACATTGTGTTGGCTAGGTAGTTGTGAGCATAGACGAGATAGGACTCGAAAATCCAACCTTTAGAGGAAAAATTATTGTGTTGTTAATACACGACGCCGACGCCGATGGGTCCGCGTGTCCGCGAAGATTCGCAGGTAAGTTGACAAACACCCCTCACCTGGTGTTTTCTAAAGGTGACAAATCCAACCTCAACGAAGAGGAATCACACCATGGCTCAACGCACCGGCATGCTCACTGTCCCCGAATTGCAGAAACTTGTTGACAGTGGTGAAATCGACACGGTCATCATCTCGTTCACCGACATGCAGGGCCGACTCGTCGGCAAAAGAATGTCGGCGCGCCTATTCGTCGAAGATGCGATTGAACACGGCGCAGAATGCTGCAACTATCTGCTCGCCGTCGATGTCGAGAACAACACCGTTCCCGGATACGAGTTTTCGTCGTGGGAAAAGGGATACAACGACATGGCGATGATTCCGGACATGTCGACGCTGCGACTCGCTCCCTGGATTCCGCACACCGCAATGGTGATGGCCGACCTCCAAACGACCGACCACGAGCCTGTACCGATTGCTCCCCGCTCGTTGCTCAAGGCACAGATCGATCGCCTCGCGAAGATGGACCTTGTCCCCTACGTCGGTACCGAGCTCGAATTCATTGTTTTTGACGATTCATTCCGTGACGCGTGGGCAAAGGGATATGACAACCTGCGGCCGTCCACTGACTACAACGTCGACTATGACCTCCTCGCGAGCAACCGAGTTGAGCCGTTGTTGCACGATATTCGCGTGAGCATGGACAAGGCGGGAATGTACTGCGAGGGCGTCAAGGGCGAATGCAACTTGGGGCAGCAAGAAATCGCGTTCCGCTACGACACCGCCTTGATCACCTGCGACAACCACTCTGTCTATAAGAGCGGCGCCAAGATGATCGCCGATAACCACGGTAAGTCGCTGACCTTCATGGCCAAGTTCAACGAGCGCGAGGGCAACTCGTGCCACATCCACATCTCGTTCCGCGACTCGAAAGGCAACGCCGTCTTTGCCGATAAGAACGCCGAGAACGGAATGTCGGACATGTTCCGCCACTTCCTCGCCGGTCAAATTGCACTCATGCGCGAGTTCACCCTGTTGTTCGCTCCCAACATCAACTCGTACAAGCGTTTTGCCTTCGGCTCGTTTGCGCCGACCGCCATTGCGTGGGGCCACGACAATCGAACCCTCTCGCTGCGGGTTGTCGGTCACGGTCACGGAATGCGCGTCGAGCACCGCGTCCCAGGTGGGGACGTGAACCAGTACCTCGCCGTCGCTGGGCTCATTGCCGCGGGAATCCACGGAATCGAGAACAAGTTGGAACTCGAAGATCAGACGCGGGGAAACGGCTACGAAGCCGACAAGCCACATGTGCCGACCTCACTCCGTGAAGCCGCCGACCTCTTTGAGAACAGCAAGGCTGCCCGGGCGATTTTCGGTGACGACGTTGTGAACCACCTCGTCAACGCAGCTCGAATCGAAATTCGCGCGTTCGATAGCGCCATTACCGATTGGGAGCGTGTTCGCGGTTTTGAGCGCCTCTAATCAACCCGTCATCGGCATCACGACGTACCGTCAACAAGCGAAGACGGGCGTGTGGGATGTCGATGCGGCGTTCCTGCATTCGGGGTATATCGAGAGCGTCGCGCGTGCGGGAGGCATCGCAGTGTTACTGCCCCCGCAACCCGCCTCTATGGAGATCGCGGATCGCGTTCTCGACGGTGTTGACGGACTCGTGTTCGCGGGCGGGCGGGATATCAACCCCGAGCGCTACAGCCAACAACCGGGTGAACACACAGACCAACCTGATCTTCGGCGCGACGACTGGGAGTTCACTCTCGTGAACGCGGCCCTTCGGCGCGAGCTTCCTGTCCTATTCATTTGTCGAGGCGCGCAGGTCCTCAATGTGTATCGCGGAGGCACGCTCTTCCAGCACCTTCCGGATGTCGTGGGAAAAACCGACTACCAGCGTGGAGAAGCCCTCCTGACCGAAATGGAGATGACGGTATCACCGGGCTCGACGCTCGAGTCCATCGTCGGATCCTCGGTCACTGGGATGGTCTATCACCACCAAGCAATCGATGAAGTTGGCTCGGGCTTGACAGTCACCGCTCGCACCGCGGACGACGTCGTCGAAGCAATCGAGATCGATGATTACCCCTTTGGGGTCGCGGTCCAGTGGCACCCCGAGGTCACGTCGGAAAAAGATGGACGACTTTTTGACGCGCTCACGTCCGCAGCGCGCGCACAGAGGAGCACGGCATGAGCTACACGATTATCAATCCCGCTACCGGGAAAGAGATGGAGACGGTCGAACACGCGACAGTAGAAGAGACCGACGATGCGATTGCGCGCGCTGGTCACGCTCAGCGACAGTGGGCGGCTATGGCGCCAGCCGAGCGCGCAGAGGCACTTCGTTCATTCGCTCGAACAGTCGAAGCCGATATCGAGAATCTCGCTCAAATTGAGGTTCGTAACTCGGGACACCCTGTTGGACAGGCGCGCTGGGAAGCCACGCACGTTCGCAACGTGCTCGACTATTACTCGGCCGCACCCGAGCGCATGCTGGGCAAGCAGATTCCCGTTGCCGGCGGAATCGACATCACCTTTAACGAGCCTCTCGGTGTCATCGGAATCATTACCCCGTGGAACTTCCCGATGACAATCGCGTCATGGGGGTTCGTTCCGGCGCTCGCCGCGGGAAATGCCGTCGTCCTCAAGCCGGCCGAATGGACGCCGCTGTCGAGCCTCCGACTCGCCGAGCTCGGTCGTGAAGCTGGCTTGCCCGACGGGCTGTTCCAGGTTCTCGCCGGAAAGGGAAGCGTTGTCGGCGAACGGTTCATCACGAACCCGGATGTTCGCAAGATTGTATTCACGGGCTCGACCGAGGTGGGCAAGAGCGTCATGCGAGGAGCAGCCGACCAAATCAAACGTGTGACACTCGAACTCGGAGGCAAGAGCGCGAATATAGTTTTTGCGGATGCCGACGTTGACAAGGCCGCAGCGACAGCCCCTTATTCGGTGTTTGAAAACGCCGGCCAGGACTGCTGTGCACGCAGTCGAATCCTTGTTCAGAAGTCGGTCCTCGATGAATTCATGGAAAAGTTCGAAACCGCGGTCAAGGGGGTGGTCGTCGGTGACCCGACAAAGGATGCGACCGAGGTTGGCCCACTTGTTCACGCGAAGCACCTCGAATCTGTAAGTGCCTATTTGGACAAAGCTGATATCGCCTTCCGCGGAAGTGCGCCGGACGGGCCGGGCAACTGGTTCGCTCCGACCGTTGCGCTGTCCCGCGGACTCGATGACCCGTGCATGACGGACGAGATTTTCGGACCGATTGTCACCGTGCACGCGTTCGAGGATGAGGCCGACGCGATTGCCATCTCGAACGCGACGGAGTTCGGGCTCTCGGGCTCGATTTGGACCCGTGATGTGGGGCGCGCTATCCGCGTTTCTCGTGCGGTCGAAAGTGGCAATCTCTCGGTCAATTCGCACTCCTCCGTTCGGTACAACACCCCGTTCGGTGGGTTCAAGCAGTCGGGACTCGGCCGCGAACTTGGTCCCGACGCGCCACTGCACTTCACGGAAGAAAAAAA
>WLEN01000055.1 GCA_009704225.1 Actinomycetota bacterium
AATCACGGGAACTGCCTCAGTAAGCGAGACTCTAACCGCGCGACCTGGCACGTGGCTCCCAACGCCCTCGGGATTCTCGTATCAATGGCGTCGGAATGCGATAGCGATTATCGGAGCAACATCTGCTACATATGTGCTGCAGCCCGCCGATGCTGGAAAAGAAATATCGGTGGTTGTCACGGCGACTCGAACCGCCTACACGTCCGCCTTGCGAACCAGTGTCCCGACGGACGAGGTTGCTGCACTAGATTTTGATGACGCTGTCAAACCGACACTGGATGGAACAGAGCAAGTGGGGAATACTCTGCGTGTTTCGCCGGGTGACTGGAGTCCAACTCCGACGAGTTTCGTTTACCAATGGCTGCGCGACGGCGACCCAATCGCCGGCGCAACCAACGCAACCTACACACTTGTCGGCGAAGACGTCGAAACCGCGATCTCTGCAGAGGTGACGGGAATCAAACTCGGTTACGAAACCACGACGATGGCCACTGACGAAACCGAAGCGATTGAGCCGGGATCGCTCGTCCCAACACCTGTCCCCACAATCGCGGGAGTAGCACGCGTGGGCAATCAATTGACGGTGTCCGCAGGAACATGGCTACCGCGCCCTGTCGTTCTGGAATATCAATGGATGAGTGGGGGCGTGGACATCGTAGGCGCTACGGAAACTCGTTACACGCCGACTTCCGAGGACCTTGACGAGGTCATTTCGGTTCGCGTTGAGGCCACGAAACTTGGTTATGTTTCCGAGACAATGACGAGTGTCGACACGGCCGCAGTTGTCGAGGGAGTTTTGACGGCGACACCGGTTCCCACGATTTCGGGGACCGTGCAGGTCGGCAAGACTCTCACCGCGCAGGCGGGGACTTGGGGTCCGGTTGGCGTAGAACTCGCCTACCAGTGGAAACGTGGTACCTCGAATATTGACGGCGCGACCACGTCGTCCTACGACCTGGTAGCAGCGGATGCCGGTGCAACTATTTCGGTTCACGTGACGGGATCGCTCGAGGCCTACACGGGTGTCATCAAGAACAGCCTCCCGACGGCTACCGTCGCACTGGGATCTTTCACGACGGTACCGACCCCGGTCGTGAGTGGCGAATCCACAGTCGGAAAAACTCTGACCGCCACCACCGGAGCATGGACTCCGTCGGCAACAATCAACTACCAGTGGTACCGACAAACAGGAATTCGGGTGCCCGTGCTCATCAGCGGTGCAACGAGCTCGACCTACGTGTTGACTGCAGCGGACTACGCCACGAAGGTTTCTGTGGCTGCAATCGCGTCGCGCACCGGATACAACACGACGACAGTTTTTAGCTCACAGAAGGCCGTCACTCTCGGTGTGTTCGACACTGCGCCAATCCCCACAATCACCGGCACCGCGCAGGTTGGCTCGACGCTCACATCAGTTTCGGGATCGTGGGCACCTACAGGAACATTGTCGTACACCTGGAACCGCAACGGTACGCCGATTCGCGGTGCCACGGCGGCGACCTATACCATCACCGGTGCGGATGTCGGCGCGACATTGTCGGTGACCGTAACGGCGAGCAAAACGAACTATGTGACCACAGCCAAAACTAGTCTTGTGACCGCTACGGTTTCCACAAGCGATTTCTCTGCGTCGCCAACTCCAACGATTTCGGGCACCGAGGACGTTGGCTCCGTGCTGTCGGCGGTACCGGGGGCGTGGTTGCCAACGCCGTCAGCCCACACCTATCAGTGGTACCGGGACGCTACCCTCATCACCGGGGCGACACGATCGACATACACACTCGTCGCGGCCGACCTGGGAACTGAAATTACTGTCAAGGTGACAGGAACATTGCTCGGTTACAACTCTGCTAACAAGACGTCGCTCGCAACTGAAGAAATCCAATCCGGAACGTTCTCGCCTGCGCCCGTTCCTACAATCTCGGGGACGCAACGTGCCGGAATGGTGCTGACCGCTACCGCCGGAACATGGGGACCTGTGTCTCCGACACTCGCCTACCAATGGAAGCGAGACGGCATGCCAGTAGAAGACGCGACGGTCAGAACCTATGAGTTGACGGCACTCGATGTCGGAACAAATATCACCGTCGAAGTCAGCGCGACGGCTCCAGGTTTCACGTCAGCCACCGTCACGAGCGTCGCCACGGGCGACATCGCACTTGGTGTGTTAAGTCCAACTCCGACACCCACCATAACCGGAACGATGGATGTCGGCAGTACCGCGATCGCGACTCCAGGAATGTGGGGACCCGGTTCGATCTCACTCGCTTATCGTTGGAAGAGAAACGGCACGAACATAACTGACGCGACATCCGCGACCTACGTGATTGTCGGCGCTGACAGGGGTGCGAGCATCACCGTTGAGGTGACCGCTACCCGGACCGGATACACGACCGTGACCAAATCGAGCGCGGCGCGATTAGCCGTGGCCGGCACAATCACGAATTCGGTCCTACCGTCGCTAACGGGAATCGCCACCGTCGGATCGGTGCTCACCGCCGCACCAGGGACGTGGTCACCGGCGGCCGATTCCACGACGTATCAATGGCTTCGAGGCGGTGTTGCCATCAACGGGGCGACAAACAGCACCTATACCCTGATTGCCGCAGACCGCGGAACAAAGATCAGTGTTCGCGTCACGGTCGTCAAAGCCAATTACAATGTGACATCAAAGACTTCCTCGGTAGTTCGAGTCTCTTAGGTTTGGGATGGCAGCACTGTTTGAAATTGTCAAACTTCGGAACTACGCGCCCGTGACGAGAACGACCTTTGTCATCTCTTTCTTGTCGAACGCCGCCTATACCATGGCCGGGTCGTCCAACGGAACCAGATGAGTGAGTACTTTCGACGGAGAGAACTTTCCCGGTGAACCCGAAAACTCCGCGACTCGAGCTCCACCAGTTGCGAACCCACTTGCGTGAGCGATAACGAACCGGTTTCCCTTGTCGAAGGTCAGCTGGACGATCGACTCGGCGTTGTCATATCCAGCGCCCTTGTTGATGCAGGCGGCGCGCGATTAGCGAACGCGATTTAGCGAAATGCCCACTCAAAAATTGCTGTGGTTGAGGGATTCGTTGAGAATTCCATTGGCGATCTCTGTCGATGCATCTTTCACGATGGTCCGGAATCGCGCACGCGTTTCTTCGGGAATTCGGAATGCGGGAGCGACTATCGAAACGGCCCCAATAACTCGCGCACTCACGATGACCGGGGCCGCGACTGCCCATACACCCAAATCGACCTCCGACTCGCTTTCCGCAAAATTCGACTGCCCAATGACGGCGAGCTGGGACTCCAGACGAAAAAGTTCTTCGGGAGGCAGCTGGGGTTCGAGCGCCGCCAAATACTGCTGCTGTTTCCGGGTGGGAAGATCGGCCAACAAGGTCTTTGACGCGGCCCCCAGGTGAAGTGGCATGATGTGCCCAGGCTGGAACGAAATCGCAAGGCTCTTGTCGGGCTGGGCGACTGCTACGCAAACTGCGACATCCCGAATGCGTCTAACCACAAGCGCCGTTTCATGAGTTTCCTGCATGATTCTTTCCAATACAGGCCTCGAGACACTCGCGAGGTCGAGCGATACTTCCGACGCGGCAGCGAGGCGCAGCACCTTGGGTGACAACGAATAGCTTCCCCGATTACGTTCCTCGACAAGGTACATCTCGCGCAGAAGTGAGAGATACCGGTATGCGCTTGGCATGGAAATCCCATGGATTTTGGCAATTTCTTCAATCGTTGTCTCTGGCTTCGTCTCGCTAAACTGCAGCAAAATCTGCAACACACGGCGTGCGCTATCGACGCCACGCGTTGTTTTAGCAGGATTCACCACGATTTTTTCACCCCTCGAGAAAGTATTTGGACATAAAAACTATACTCAATCCAATTGGGCACGACGTCTGCCTCTTGCGCTTCCTTTGAGATTGCGGCCCGTTGACTTGCACGTGGTTACGGGTTCTTCGTGTTGATTCGTTGTCACGCGTGTTTCGCTCATGGAAGTGTCTAGGCTGAATACATGTCAAAGGTCCTCTCGTCTCTGCCGATCGGCGAAAAAATCGGCATCGCGTTCTCTGGCGGCCTCGACACTTCGGTCGCCGTCGCCTGGATGCGCGAAAAAGGGGCTGTCCCCTTCGCCTACACCGCAAACCTCGGTCAATACGACGAGGACGACATCGACTCGATTCCCGACCGTGCGATGGCATACGGCGCCGAGCTCGGACGACTAATCGATTGCCGCCAGTCGCTCGCCGAAGAGGGGCTCGCCGCTATCGCGTGTGGGGCGTTTCACATTCGAACTGGCGGAAAGACCTACTTCAACACCACTCCACTCGGCCGCGTCGTCACCGGCACACTGTTGGTTCGCGCGATGCACGACGACGGAGTCGAGATCTGGGGAGACGGAAGCACCTACAAGGGCAACGACATCGAACGTTTCTATCGCTATGGGCTCCTCGCGAACCCAAACTTGAGAATTTACAAGCCGTGGCTGGACGCAGATTTCGTCAGCGAACTCGGCGGTCGGCACGAGATGTCGGAGTGGCTGACGGCCCGCGAACTTCCCTATCGCGCCTCGCAAGAGAAGGCCTATTCGACCGATGCGAACATGCTCGGTGCGACGCATGAGGCGAAGACTCTCGAACATTTGAACACCTCGTACGAAACCGTCGAACCGATTATGGGTGTCAAATTTTGGGACACGTCGGTGGCCATCGTCAGCGAAGACGTCACCATCACCTTCCGCCAGGGTCGTCCGGTCTCGATTAATGGCAAGGACTTCTCGAGCGACGCCGTTGGCATGATCATGGCGGCGAACGAGATCGGCGGTCGACACGGACTGGGAATGTCCGACCAGATCGAGAACCGCATTATCGAGGCGAAGAGCCGCGGAATTTATGAAGCACCGGGAATGGCGCTGTTGCACATCGCCTACGAACGTCTTCTATCCGCCATCCACAACGAGGACACGATGGCCGCGTACGCCACCGAAGGTCGCCGTATGGGTCGCTTGCTATATGAAGGACGATGGCTCGACCCGCAGACACTCATGGTACGCGAGTCGCTGACCAAGTGGGTTGCCTCGGCTGTCAATGGTTCGGTCACGCTGCGCCTTCGCCGCGGGGACGATTACACAATCGTGAATACCGAGGGCGACGGCTTCAGCTATCACCCAGAGAAGCTCTCGATGGAACGTACCGACGACGAAGCGTTCGGCCCGACCGATCGAATCGGTCAACTCACGATGCGGAACCTTGACATTCAAGACACACGAGCCAAACTCGACCTCTACCGCCAGCAGGGACAACTCGACGGCGGTCAGTTCGAACTGACCTGATTTCGGTGGGGACCCCTTCGGTAGGCTAAACAAATGGCAGCGAACGACTTTCTCAATGACAAGCGGTTTATTGTGTGGCTCGACCTTGAAATGACGGGTCTCAACATCAACACCACCGAAGCCGGCAAGCGCGATGACGAAATCGTCGAAATCGGTGTCATTGTGACCGACGGC
>WLEN01000056.1 GCA_009704225.1 Actinomycetota bacterium
GAATCGCCATCACGATGAGCCGCACCGCACTTCTCGATGGAATCCTGGCGATGTTCATCCTCGCCGCGTTCCTCGCCGTCCTTCGCCATCTCGACGCCCCCGGGTGGGGCGGGTGGTTGTTGCTCGCCGGTGTCCTGCTTGGCGCCGCCACCGCCGTGAAGTGGAGCGGGCTCTTCGCAATCGCCGCGTTCGGGTTGTGGGTTGTCGCCGTCGAAACCGTCCGCATCAACGCAGCACACGGCGGTAAACGTTTCGTCTGGCGCTCGGCTCTCGCGGCTCTTCGTTCATTCGCACTTTTAGTCCCCGTCGCGCTCGTCGTGTATGTCTCATCGTGGGCGGGGTGGATCCTGTCGGCCGGCGGATACTTGCGCTCGTGGGCGACCGATGCGGGATCCGACGACGGACCGCTCGCGATAGCGCGCGCATTGTGGAAGTACCACCGCGACATTTACGTCTACAACATCGGGTTGAATTCACCGCACAGCTATCAGGCGAACCCTTTCGGTTGGCTCGCGATGATTCGACCGACCGCTTTTTATTACGCACCGGCCGGAACCGACGGGCTCGTACAGTACGTCACCAGCGTCGCCAACCCGGTCATCTGGTGGGCTGGTGCAATCGCGATTGTTGCCGTCGTCGTCATGGTTTTCCGCAAATCGACGTGGCAGAACGTTGCCATCCTCGTCGGTGTCGTTGCGACCTACGTTCCGTGGCTCTTCTTGTCGCAGCGCACGGTTTTTCAGTTCTATACCGTGACCCTCGAGCCGTTCCTCGTACTTGCGCTCGTCGCTGTCCTCGTGTGGCTGTGGACACTCCATCTCCGGCAGTTCGTGGCGAACTTCCTGATCATCGCCGTCGTGGTCTCGGCGTTTTTCATACCCGTGTGGATGGGCCTTCCGATTCCCGAGTGGTTCGCAATCATTCACTACTGGTTTCCGAGTTGGATTTAACAACCAGACTTTCTCTAGTCATTTGGTAGGTTGAGTGAGTCTCAACCTCCAAGGAGAAGCCCGAATGCTCGATCTCGTAATGGCCGCCGACGTGGCACCCGCTCTCACCGGCATCGATTTCGGCTATACCCTGGCCGGAATCGTCACCGGCCTCGTCGTGGGAATCACGGGTGTGGGAGGCGGGGCCGTCATGACCCCAATCCTCATTCTGCTGTTGGGTGTTGCGCCAGCCACTGCCGTCGCAACCGACCTCTGGTTCGCGGCCATCACCAAACTCTTCGGCGCGAGCATTCACGGTGTCGGTGGCAACATCGACTGGCAGGTCGTGCGCCGGTTGTGGATGGGGTCAATCCCCGTCGCCATCGTCGTCGCCGTGCTCGTGGCAATCAACGCGAAGCCCGAAAAGGTGTCGTGGTTGACAACTGCCATTGGTGTCGTCGTTCTTGTTACTGCGATTGGCATGTTCCTTGCTCCCGTTCTCATCAAGGCCGCGCAAGCGAACCGCACCGAGACTCCCGCAAAGTTCCAGAATTTCCAAGCGCCCGCGACCATCTTCTCTGGTGGGGTGGTTGGTGGACTCGTTGCTCTCACCTCGGTCGGAGCCGGCGCGCTCGGTTCTGTAGCGATGACCGCCATTTACCCATTCCGAATGACGCCACACCGCCTTGTCGCCACCGACATCGCCCACGCCATCCCGCTCGCGGTTGTCGCTGGTACGGGATACATCGTCACGGGTTTGATAGCAGGCATCGGAATCGTCGTGGATCCGTGGATGCTCGCCAGCATGCTGCTCGGATCGATCCCCACGATTATCGCCGGATCATTCCTCGCACGCCGCGTCAAACCGCGCGGGATTCAAATCGCCCTAGCCTCCGTGTTGCTCTTCGTGGCCATCAGCGCGATTTTCCCGTTTGCGTCGCACTAATCCCAGTTGCCGTCGGCTGGCGCCGCGCCAACGCGCTGTCCGGCATCGAATCCGCGAATCTCATCCATATCCTCGGCGCTGATCTCGAAATCAAAAACCGCAAGGTTCTCGACGAGTCGTTCCTTGTGCGAAGTCTTTGGGAACACGATGAGGCCTTCCTGGATGTGCCATCGCAAAACGACCTGGGCAATCGACTTTCCGTAACGCGATGCCAGATTCACGAGCGCCGGAATCTCAGTACTCAAATCAACCGAGCCGTGTCCCAACGGACCCCATGATTCTGTGGCAATACCGCGCTTCGTGTGTTCGGCACGAAGAGCCTTTTGCTGGAAGAGCGGATGTAATTCGACCTGGTTCAACACGGGAACGATGTCGCTCACCGCAGCGATTGCGTCGAGGTGTTCGGGCTCGAAGTTGCTGACGCCGATTGACGTGGTGAGTCCGTCGTGCTGGAGGACCTCGAGCTGCTTCCAGGCGTCGACGTAGGTTCCACGCTGCGGTGCCGGCCAGTGAATGAGATACAGGTCGACGTGTTCAAGCCCGAGGCGGTCAAGTGAGGAACTGATCGCGTCGCGCGCTTTGGGCTGGTCGCCGTTCCACAACTTCGTCGTGATGTACAGGTCGTCGCGCGGGATTCCGCTCTCACGAATTGCTCGGCCGATTCCTGCTTCGTTCTTGTAAATGCGGGCGGTGTCGATGTGGCGATAGCCGATCGCCAATGCTTCCGATGCGACGCGGTAGGCGTCGTCATCTTCCAGACGATAGGTGCCAAGTCCTACCTGGGGAATCGAAGTGCCGTCGTTCAGAGAGATGGAGTTAACAGGAAACGTCATGCCCCCAGTTTACTGAGGGCATGACGTCGTAGTTCCTGTTAGGAGGCTTTCGCCGTGGCGCCCGAGTTGACCTCGTACGACGTGTTGGTCGACTCGAAGAAGTTGACCAACTGCAGTGTGTCATTGGCGGCAGCCATCCACTTGGCTGGGTTCGCCACCTTGTAGTGTGCCTCGAAACCGAGCTCTTCGAGACGGCGGTCAGCCATGTGCTTGGTGTACTGAGTGATGTATTCGGCGTTAAGGCCAAGGATGCCGTTGGGGATCATGGCCTTGTTGTATTCCTCTTCCATCACAACCGAATCCAGAATCATCTGCTTGATTTCGGCAGCAAATTCTTCCGTGGCGATGTCCGGGTTTTCTTCCAACACCGTGAGGATGAGGTTGATTCCGAACTTGAGGTGGAGCGACTCGTCGCGAACAATCCAGTCAACGAGCGAACCGAAGTTACGAAGCAGGTTGCGCTGACGGAACGACAGGGCGACCATGAATCCGGTGTAGAACCAAATGCCTTCCATGATGACCGAGTACGCAACGAGGTTGCGGACGAAGTCCTGCTTGCCTTCGGTGGTGGTGATATCGAGGCTTCGTTCAGCCATGCGCTTGATGAACTTGACTTCGAATTCTTCCTTGGCGGCAATCGCAGGGTGATCGACGTGCTGGGCATAGATTTTTTCACGGTCTACGGGGAAGGTTTCGAGAATGTACTCGAACGACATGCAGTGGTTCGCTTCTTCCCACATCTGCTTGGCGAGGTAGAGGTGCGCCTCGGCAGCATTGAGGTACGGGTAGACGCCAAAGGCGAGTGCCTTGTTGACGATCAGTTCCGATGGGTTGAAGAACGACATGAGGAACGTGATGGCTTGCCGTTCTTCATCAGTCATTTTCTTGAAGTCGGCGATGTCTTCGCCGAGCTGGATTTCGTTGGGGAACCAGGTGTTCGCAACGGCCTGGTTATACAGGTCCATCGCCCACTGGTACCGAACGGGCTTCAGCAAAAGTCCGTCTTGAATTCCTGTTCCGAGAATTCCCATGATTACTCCTAAGTGTTGTTGTGAACGTTGTGTGAGCGGGGTTAGCCGCGAGATGTTGTTACTGGCAAGAGTCGCACTGGAGAAGATCCATGGGATCTACCGGTACCGAATATTCTCCTACTTGAGAGTCGAGCGGATTCATGATTCACCGCCCGCCGACGATGAACCGCCGAAGCCGAAGCCTCGTCGGGGTGCGCCAGCCGCAACGGGTTCTGCTGCAGGTGACGGAGCGCCGGCGCTGGAGCCGAAACCCTTCTTGTTTCCTCCACTGATTTCTTCGGCCTTGTTGACCTTGACTGTCGACTGTTCCGCAGTGTGACGCGGCTTCATGTGCAGGTAATAGGTTGTCTTGACGCCGCGAGTCCACGCGCTGGTGTAGATGTCCACCATCTCGTCAATGTCTCGGGTCTCGAGGTACATGTTGCGGCTGATCGCCTGGTCGATCCACTTCTGTGCTCGGCCCGCGACCTCAAGGAACGAGGCGGGGTCGAGTTGGAAGCTGGTCTTGTAGACCGCTTTGATGTCGTCCGGAATCGAGGGAATGCTCTGGATGTCGCCCTGCGAACGAAGGATGTCTTCACGAACTGACTCCCACAGGCCACGGTCAGACAGCGCATCAACAAGGTTTCGGTTGACTTCGAGGAACTTGCCACTCGAGGTCGAGCGCGAGAAGATCTGTGAGAACTGGGGGTCGAGACCGGGGGTCGTACCGGCGACAAGACCGATAGAGGCGGTCGGCGCGATGGCCATGAGCGTTGCGTTGCGGATTCCGCCCTTGACCTTGACGCGAAGCGCGTCCCAGTCGAGGCGAGTTTTGCGCGAGATTTCGATAGCGACGCCACGGTCCTTTTCGGCCAGGTCGATCGAATCAAAGGGCACGAGTCCCTGAGACCAGCGCGAACCCTCAAAGTGGTCGTACGCTCCGCGTTCGCGGGCGAGGTTCGCCGATTCGTCGATGGCCGAGTACGAAATGTGTTCGGTGATTTCATCGATGAGGTCGTAGGCGGCTTCGCTGTCGTACGAGATACCGAGGCGCTCACAAATGTCGGCGAAGCCCATGATGCCCAGTCCAACCGCACGGTTTTCCTTGTTCGCCTTATCGGCTTCGTTCACCGATGAGCGCGTGATGTCGATGAGGTTGTCGAGCTGACGAACGGCGACACGAGCGCTTTCGTCCATCTTGACCCAGTCAATTTTGCCGGCGACAAGGTGGGTCGAGAGGTTGATCGAGGCGAGGTTACACACCGAGACGTTTTCGGCGTCCTGCGGGAGGCAGATTTCGGTGCAGAGGTTCGACGAGTGAATCGTTCCGGTGTTGTTGTTGAGGGCACGAAGGTTGATCGTGTCCTTCCAGGTCAACCACGGGTGCGACGACGACTGCAGAGAGATGAGAATCTGCTTGAACTGTTCGCGGGCCGAGATTTTCTTGAAGAGGTTCATCTCTCCGTTTTCGGCCATCGTGATGTACTCGGCGTAACGCTTCGAGAACGCGGCGCCATACAGTTCGTTGAGGTCCATGACCTCGAGCGGGTCGAACAGGTACCAGTCGTCGTCGTTCTGCGCGCGCTTCATGAACTCGTCCGAAATCCAGACGGCGGTGTTCGCGGTTCGCGTGCGTCGGTAGGGGTCGCCCGAGTTCTGACGAAGGTCGAGGAACTCGGGGAAGTCGAGGTGCCAGTTCTCCATGTAGAAGCAGAGAGCGCCGAACTTCTTGCCGCCGCGCGAGATA
>WLEN01000057.1 GCA_009704225.1 Actinomycetota bacterium
GCTCATCGCGAACGCTCCCGACCACGTCGTCGCGACTCCGGTACTCGTGTTCCCCGCCGCGACCCAGGACGTGTCGCTCGTCGTCGACCAGTCCGTACCCGCCGCCGACGTGCGAGTCGCAATCATTGATGGCGCCGGCGAACTTCTCGAGAGTGCCGTTCTCGTCGATAACTATCGCGGAGCCGGGCTAGACGACAACCAGAAATCGTTGACCTTCGCGCTGCGATTCCGGGCAGCGGACCGGACCCTCACTCAACAGGATGCGACTGACGCCAAGCTGGCCGGTGTCGCCGTCGCCGCGTCCCGTCACAACGCAACGATTCGGGAATAGTCGTGGCCCTGCGCGTTGCGATCGCCGGTGCCAGCGGTTACGCGGGCGGTGAACTCGTGCGATTGCTTGCTGGGCACCCCGAACTCGACGTCGTCACGGTCACCGCGAACGCGAATGCGGGTAAACCGCTCGGGTCGCTACACCCACACCTGTCGAGCCTGGGGTTGACTCTGCGGGAAACCGCCGCGACAACACTGAGCGGACACGATGTCGTCTTCCTCGCACTTCCACACGGAGCAACAGGCCAATTCGACGATGCGATTGATGCGGGGCTCGTCGTCGACTGCGGGGCCGACCACCGGCTCACCTCGGAAAAGGATTGGGCAGACTATTACGGGGGTGACTATTCGGCGCCGTGGGCTTACGGAATGCCGGAACTGTTGAATCAACGCGAGCTGCTGCGTGAATCTAAACGCATCGCCGTTCCCGGCTGCAACGCCACCGCGGTAACTCTCGGTTTTGCGCCACTTGTGCAAAAGGATCTGATCGAGACCACCGACCTCGTTTCCGTCCTCGCGGTGGGCGTTTCCGGAGCGGGACGACGTGCAACCGAAGAGCTTCTCGCCAGCGAAATCCTGGGCAGCGCATCGGCATACGGTGTTGGTGGCAGCCATCGGCACAATCCCGAAATCCTGCAAAACCTGCATCTGCTCGAAAAGACACCTTCTGCGATGGCGTTGTCGTTCACCCCGGTGCTCGTGCCGATGTCGCGGGGAATCCTCGCGACCAACACGGCGACCCTGCGCGATGGTGTGACGCTGGACGACGTCCGTTCCGCCTTCAGGGAAACGTACTCTAATCAACGGTTCATCACGATGCTCCCCGAGGGACAACAGCCACGAACCGCCGACGTCCTCGGCTCAAACGCCGCCCACATCCAGGTCGCCGTGGACGAACGAGCACGTCGTGCGGTGGTCACCGTCGCCATCGATAACCTCGGCAAGGGGACGGCCGGTGCCGCGATTCAGTCGGCGAACATCGCGCTCGGTTTCGAGGAAGCCCTCGGCCTCACGTCAATCGGAGTCGCGCCGTGACAGTGACCTACGCCGATGGTTTCGTCGCTGCGGGAATCGCCGCCGGGATTAAGTCGAGCGGCAAGAAAGACCTCGCCCTTGTGCGAAACCTCGGTCCGCTCAACGCCGCGGCCGCCGTGTTCACCAGCAATCGCAGCCAAGCGAACCCCATCCTGTGGTCGCGCGAAGTCATCAAGGACGGTCAGGTTTCGGCCATCGTCCTCAATTCGGGTGGCGCGAACTGTTTCACCGGCGCGCAGGGATTCCAGGCGACGCATTCGACCGCCGAGGCTGTCGGCTCTGCCCTCGAGATTTCGAGCAGCGATGTCCTCGTCTGCTCGACTGGCTTGATTGGCGACCAACTGCCGATCGATAAAGTTCTCGCTGGAGTCACCGCTCTCGCGACGGTTCTCCATCGCGACGGTGGTCAGGACGCCGCCGCCGCCATCATGACCACCGACACGGTGTCCAAAACCGTGACGCGCGACGGAGCGGGCTATCGCATCGGCGGAATGGCGAAGGGCGCGGGGATGCTGGCGCCGGGGCTCGCCACGATGCTCGTAGTCATCACGACCGATGCCGTGCTGACGGCCGACCAACTTGACCAGGCACTTCGCGCCGCTACCCGCGTCTCGTTCGACCGACTCGATTCGGACGGGTGCATGTCAACCAACGACCAAGTCACGCTCATGGCGTCCGGTGCGAGCGGCACCCAACCCGACCTCGCCGAATTCACGGCACTTCTGACTGAGGCGTGCATCGACCTCGCGACGCAATTACAGCGTGACGCCGAAGGCGCGTCGCACGACATCACCATCACGGTGACCGAGGCGGCGACCGAAGCCGACGCGGTGGAGGTCGGACGATCGGTCGCTCGCAACAACCTTTTCAAGGCCGCGGTGTTCGGTAACGATCCGAACTGGGGTCGTGTCCTCGCTGCGATCGGCACCACCGCCGCCAAATTCGACCCGTACCACGTTGACGTCCTCATGAACGGGGTTCGTGTGTGCACGGCGGGCGGTCCCGATCGACCTCGCGATGAGGTCGACATCACACCCCGCGCCCTTCAACTCGACATTGTCCTTCACGTCGGAGACGCGTCCGCCACGATTTACACCAACGACCTCACCCACGATTACGTTCACGAGAACAGCGCGTACTCGTCCTAATGTCAACGACGAGACCCATCAACAGCGCCGCCGACAAGGCGCGAGTGCTCATCGAGAGCTTGCCATGGCTGCAGTCGTTCGCCGGCAAGACGGTCGTCATCAAGTTCGGCGGGAACGCGATGGTGTCCGATGAACTGAAAGAAAGGTTCGCCGAAGACATGGTCTACCTGCGAACCGTCGGTGTCCGACCGGTCATCGTGCACGGGGGAGGACCGCAAATCACCGCGATGCTCGAATCGTTGGGAATTGCCTCTGAATTTCGGTCGGGATATCGATACACGAGCCCCGAAGCGATGAGTGTGGTGCGAGAGGTGCTGACCGAGCACATCACGGGACAAATTGTTGAACTCATCAATGCTCACGGTCATCTCGCGGTTGGGATCCCGGGGGACCACGGACTTTTCCAGGGACGACGGCTGACTCACGTCAACGGAGAAGACGTCGACCTTGGGCTCGTTGGCGAAGTCGTTTCGGTCGACCCGACCTCGGTCCTCGCCGCGCTCGATGCCGGCTCGATTCCCGTGATTTCGACCATCGCTCCAAACATGGACGAACCGTCGCAAAGCCTCAACGTCAACGCTGATGCCGCAGCGGCTGCTCTTGCCATCGCGTTGCGCGCGGAGAAACTCATGATTCTGACCGATGTTCCAGGGCTTTACGCGAACTGGCCCGATACGTCGACACTTGTGTCGAGTATTTCGGCGGGCGAGTTGCGCGAAATGCTTCCGACGCTCTCCAGCGGCATGGTCCCCAAAGCCACCGCGTGTGTTGACGCGGTCGAGGGCGGCGTTCCGAAAGCGGCGATGATCGACGGTCGCGAACCGCATGGAATCCTGCTCGAGGTGTTCACCCCCGAAGGTGTGGGCACCGAAGTCACCCCGGATAAAGGAGAGTAGTCATGGCCCGTCACTTCCGTCGCGACGACGACATCACCCCCGCCGAACAACAGCAGATCATCGACATGGCCATCGCGATGAAGGCCGACCCCTACTCGCAAAAGCCTCTCGCCGGCCCGAAGTCAGTTGCCCTCGTTTTCGACAAGCCGTCCACGCGAACACGTGTGTCATTCAGCGTCGGGGTAGCAGACCTCGGTGGAAATCCGCTTATCATTCAGGCGGGGGAATCGCAGCTGGGAGCAAAAGAATCCGTCGCCGATACAGCTCGGGTGCTCGAGCGGATGGTCGCGGCGATTGTGTGGCGCACGTTTGCGCAGTCGGACATCGACGAGATGGCTGCCCATTCGGCCGTTCCGGTCATCAACTCGTTGTCCGATGACTTCCACCCGTGCCAGTTACTCGCTGACCTCATGACGATTCGCGAACACAAGGGGCACCTTGCGGGATTGACCGTCGCGTTCATCGGCGACGGATCGTCGAACATGGCGAATTCGTACCTCGTCGCGTGTGCGATGGCGGGGATGCACGTTCGTGTAGCGAGCCCAGCGAACTACCAACCCTTGGTCGAAGCTCACGAGACCGCAACTCGAATCGCGAGTGAAACGGGCGGTTCTGTTCTCGTCACGGTCGACGTCGCAGAGGCGCTGGTCGATGCTGACGTCGTCGTGACCGACACCTGGATCTCGATGGGCCAAGAATCCGAAAAGGAACAGCGCATCGCCGATTTCACCGGATACGGTGTGACGTCCAAACTCCTCGCTGCGGCCAAGGGCGAAGCCATCTTCCTCCACTGTCTTCCCGCCTATCGCGGGTACGAGGTCGACGCCGACGTCATCGACGGACCGCAGAGCGTCGTCTGGGACGCGGCCGAAAACCGGCTTCACGCGCAGAAGGCGCTACTGCACTTCCTCCTCACGGCGTCGTAACCGCAGTAACCGTAGGATTGACCAATGGCGACGAACGAGGGTTCCTTGTGGGGAGGACGCTTTTCGAGCGGTCCTTCTCCTGAACTGGTTCGGTTGTCGAAATCGACCCATTTCGATTGGCGACTCGCTCTCTACGACATCGCCGGGTCTCGGGCTCACGCTCGTGCGCTCGCGAAGGCTGACCTTCTGACGGATTCCGAACTCCTCGACATGCTCTCCGGGCTTGATCGCGTCGCCGCGGCAATCGAATCCGGAGCACTGGTCGCAAAGGAATCCGACGAGGACGTCCACGGCGCCCTCGAAAACGCGCTTATTTCTGAGGTTGGACCGGAACTGGGCGGACGCATCCGCGCCGGCCGCTCGCGTAACGACCAGATTGCGACATTGACGCGCATGTACTTGCGCGATGCTGCCAGAGCGCTGTCAGTCGAACTGACGCGACTCATCGACGCGCTCGTCGCCCAGGCCGAGGCGCACCCGACCGCGATCATGCCCGGGCGAACGCACCTGCAGCACGCGCAGCCTGTGTTGTTGGCCCACACGCTTCTTGCTCACGCCTGGCCGCTCGTTCGCGACATCGAACGGCTTCGGGATTGGTCAGCCCGAGCGGCGGTGTCGCCCTACGGCGGCGGAGCCCTCGCTGGCAACACGCTGGGTCTCGATGCCGACGCGATCGCCACGGAACTCGGTTTCGCTCACGCGGCGGACAACTCGATTGACGGAACGAGTTCCCGAGACGTGGTCGCTGAATTCGCCTACATCGGGGCGCAAATCGGGGTCGACATCTCGCGCCTCTCTGAAGACCTCATCATCTGGGCGACCCGCGAGTTTGGATTCATTGCCCTTCACGACTCGTACTCGACCGGCTCGAGCATCATGCCTCAGAAGAAAAACCCTGACATCGCCGAGCTCGCGCGCGGCAAGGCGGGACGCCTGATCGGAAACCTGACCGGGCTCTTGACAACGCTCAAGGGACTGCCGCTCGCCTACAACCGCGACTTACAAGAAGACAAAGAGCCCGTGTTTGACACCGTCGATACGCTGACGATGGTGTTGCCTGCGCTGGCAGGAATGGTCGAGACGGTGACGTTCAA
>WLEN01000058.1 GCA_009704225.1 Actinomycetota bacterium
ATCACTCTGACCGGTAAAGGAAACAAACAGCGCATTGTTCCGGTCGGTCGTTTTGCCCGCGAGGCGCTCGATGCGTATCTTGTGCGCGGTCGACCCGCGCTCTTGGCCAAAGGACGCGGTACGCCGGCACTTTTCCTCGGCGCTCGTGGCGCCGCGCTGTCCCGACAAAACGTTTTTCTCATCATTCGAGCGGCGGCGGTAAGGGCCGACATCACGTCGACGATTTCCCCCCACACCCTTCGCCACTCGTGCGCAACTCATCTGTTGCGGGGTGGCGCCGACATTCGTGTCGTTCAAGAGATGTTGGGGCACGCGTCGGTTGCGACTACGCAGATTTACACGCTCGTCACCAGGGATGCTCTGACCGAGGCCTATCGCACTTCTCATCCGAGGGCGCGGTAAATCCGCACGGTATTCACCGTAGAATTGTGCCGTGACCGCCTTTCCCGTGCCCCAGCCGTTGACCTCACATGGTCCGGCGCGCGTGATTTCACTGTGCAACCAAAAAGGTGGAGTCGGCAAGACAACAACCGCGATTTCGCTCGCTGGTGCGCTCGCCGAGGTCGGCCGAAAAGTTCTCGTTGTTGACTTTGACCCGCAAGGGGCTTTGACCGCGGGACTCGGGGCCACCGCCCATGATGGTCCGACCATATACAACCTGCTTGTCCCCGACAAGGCGGTCGATTCAAGTCGCTCACCGCTGACAACCCGTGACGTGATTCAGGCGACATCGATCGAAAACATCCACATCCTCCCGGCGAACATCGACCTAGCCGCGGCTGAAGTGCAGCTAGTGAACGAGGTCGCCCGTGAGCACGTACTTGCCGACATCTTGAAGCCCGTGCTCGCCGATTACGACGTTGTCCTCATTGACTGCCAGCCGTCGCTCGGACTGTTGACCGTGAACGCGTTGACCGCGAGCCACGGGGTGCTTATTCCGCTCGCGTGCGAGTTCTTCGCGTTGCGTGGCGTTGCCCTGTTGCTCGACACCATCGACAAGGTGAAGGCGCGACTTAACCCGTCGCTCGAACTCGACGGGATTCTCGCGACGATGTATGACCCGCGAACCCTGCACTCTGTCGAGGTGCTGGATCTGGTCAAGCAGAACCGACCCAAGGATGTTCTCAAGACCCTCATTCGACGCACCGTCAAGTTCCCGGACTCGACCGTCGCTGCAGCACCCATCACCACCTTCGCACCGGACCACCAAGCGGCCGAGTCGTACCGCGAACTTGCCCGAGAGCTGATTTCCCTTGGAAAGATCGCCTAGTTCCGAGGACGGATTCCGCGTCAGCCTCGCGAATTTCGACGGACCCTTCGACCTTCTCATTTCGCTCATTTCGAAACACGAGATGGACATCACCGAGGTGAGTCTCGCTGCGGTGACGAGCGAATTCATCACGTTCCTTCGTGACCTTGACGGAACGGCGGAACTCGATGCGGCCTCGGAATTCCTTGTTGTCGCCGCGACATTGCTCGACATGAAGATTGTGGGGCTCTTGCCCACCGGGGAATACGCCGACGCCGAAGACGTCGCCGTTCTCGAGGCGCGGGACATGTTGTTTGCGCGGCTTTTGCAATACCGCGCGTTCAAAGAGATTTCGGTGTGGTTTTCGCAGCGCATCGAGCGCGAATCGGCTCGTCACCCTCGCGCAGTTCGACTCGAGGATAAGTTTCGCGAACGCACCCCGGAACTTGTCTGGACGACGTCAATTGAGGATTTCCATACCCTGGCCCTGTATGCGCTCGCGCCTCGCGAAATCCCGTTCGTCGGGCTCGAGCACCTTCACGCACCGCTCGTGTCGGTCCGTGAACAGGCGGCCATCGTTATCTCGATGATTCGCTCTACTCCGATGACGTTCCGGCAGATCATTGCGGGGGCCGACCAGAGAGGTGTGATCGTTGCGCGATTCCTCGCAATCCTCGAGCTCTACCGTCAGTCGGCGGTCGCGTTTGAACAGATTGAACCGCTGGGCGAATTGACGGTGCGTTGGAGCGCCGAAACGTGGAACGACGAAAACCTTGTGACCTTGGGAGCCGAATATGGAAACTGAACTTGAACGTCAACTCGAAGCAATTCTGATGGTCGCCGACGAACCGCAAAGCGTGGTGTCCCTCGCGACCGTCTTGGAACGACCAGTCACGGAAGTGAAGGCCGCCATAGCTCGGCTCGTTGCTGACTTCGACGGGGTCGCCGGAACAGTTCAACGCGGGTTTGAATTGCGTGAAGTGGGCGGTGGTTGGCGAATTTACGTCCGAGAGACCTATGACGAGCTCGTTCGTGATGTGGTGTTGTCGCAGAACTCGACCAAACTGTCGCAACCCGCACTCGAAACCCTTGCGGTCATTGCCTACAAGCAGCCCGTGACTCGTTCGCAAGTTTCGGGAATTCGAGCAGTAAACGTCGATACCGTGATTCGAACGCTGGTCGGGCGTGGGCTCATTACCGAGGTCGGCACCGAGCCCGAGACGGGCGCAATTCTTTACGGCACCACCGATCTGCTCCTCACCAACCTCGGTGTCGATTCACTCGATCAACTTCCGCCCGTGTCGGAATTGCTCGATGACGGCTCTGCCGGTTTCGACGATGTCCACTGACCGCCTTCAGAAAGTCCTCGCCGCGGCGGGCGTTGCGTCTCGACGCGCGAGCGAAATTCTCATCGCTCAGGGACGCGTCACGGTCAACGGTGAAACAGTCACCGAACCGGGTTCCCGCGTTGACCCGGAAATCGATCGAATCACGGTCGACGGGGAACCAATCCAGTCCGATGTCAGCAAACGTTACGTGATGTTGAACAAGCCGACCGGCGTCGTATCCAGCCTCGCGGACGACCGTGGGCGACGCGACCTGCGCGATTTCGTTTCCGGATACGACGAGAGGCTTTTCAATGTCGGTCGTCTCGATTTTGAGACCTCCGGACTTCTCATTCTGACGAATGATGGTGATGCCGCCCACGTGCTCGCTCACCCGTCTTTCGAGGTTGCCAAGACCTATCTCGCCAAAGTTTCGGGGCTGGTGAAAGGGTCGACGTTGCGCGAGATGAAAGACGGAATCGAACTCGAGGACGGTCCGATTGCGGTCGACCGGGTCTCGATCATCGGAGAACCGTCTCGCGGTCAGACCCTCTTGGAAATCTCCCTGCATTCCGGGCGTAATCGCATCGTTCGACGCTTGTGTGAGGCAATCGGTCACCCTGTCATCGAACTTCATCGCAAGAGTTTTGGGCCGCTCAGCCTTGGCTCGTTGTCCCTAGGTGACTCAAGAGACCTCACTAAGGTTGAAGTGGGGCAGGTGCTCGCTCTTGCCCGAGATTCCGACGGTGAGGAGGCGGCTCGTGTCTAACGCCCGTGTTTCCGGTCCAGTCCGAATTGTCGGAGCTGGACTACTCGGAACCTCCATCGGATTGGTACTTCGCCGTCACGAAATCGACGTTTCTCTGGTTGATTCTTCTCCGACCGCGGTTGCGCTCGCGTCTCAATATGGAGCGGGACGTCCGGCGGCTGAGGGGGACGCACCGAAGTTGATTGTGGTAGCCGTCCCACCGGACGTTGTCGCTGATGTTGTCGAACGCGAACTGGGGGAATTCCCAGACGCGGTTGTCACCGACGTCACGAGCGTTAAGGGGTCGATTCTGGTTGACCTGCAGAGTCGAGGCGTTGACCTGTCGCGCTATGTCGGCTCTCACCCGATGGCGGGTCGCGAACGCGGGGGAGCAGTTTCTGCCCGTGCCGACATCTTCACGGGTCGCTCGTGGGTGGTTTGTCCTCGCCCAGATGCAGATGCAGATTCAGCCGCGGTCAATCGTGTTTCCGATCTCGTGATCGACTGTGGTGCAAATCTCGTTGAGATGTCGACAGCAGATCACGACTCCGCGGTGGCCCTGGTGAGCCACGTCCCGCAGATCGTGTCATCCGCGGTAGCGTCGAGCCTCATCGGCGCGCCCGATTCGTCGGTCGGCCTGGCGGGTGGCGGATTACGTGACATGACTCGCATTGCGTCGAGCGATCCGAGCCTGTGGATTCAAATACTCAGCGCCAATGCTGCCGACGTGACCGTTGTCTTGGAGGACGTTCGAGACCGAATCGATGCGGTGGTCACGGCATTGCGCAGTGGAACCCCGACCGCCGCTCTCGCGGACCTGTTGGCGTCCGGCAACACGGGAGTATCGCGCATTCCCGGAAAGCACGGTCGCAGTGCCCATTTTGCGCACATCCTTGTTGTCATTGACGACCGCCCCGGACAATTGGCGAAATTGCTCGCCGATATCGGTGACCTCGGGGTCAACATGGAAGACCTCCGCCTCGAGCACTCGCCCGGCTCGGCGATTGGATTCGCCGAGGTTTCTGTGGTGCCAACAGCCGAAGAATCGTTAGTCCGTGAACTCGAAGCGCGCGGCTGGAGAATTGCGGGCGAGAGCCAGTGATCGTTGTCGCTATCGATGGACCGGCTGGCAGCGGGAAATCGAGCGTCGCACGGGCGGTTGCCGCGCAGATGGGTTTCGGCTTCTTGGACACCGGTGCGGAATATCGTGCGCTGACATGGTGGGCGCTCGAGCGGGACATCGATCTCTCGGACGAGGACGCCATCACAGGATTGCTGGACTCGTTTCCCTATTCGATCTCGCTAGACCCGACTCATGAACGTGTCGCAGTGGGGGATGTTGATGTGACCGAGTTGATTCGCGACCCGCGTATCAGCCTTGCCGTGAGCGCGGTCGCGCAACATCTGCGGGTGCGGGAATGGATGAAGACTTCCGCCCGTGAATTGGCTACCCGCTCGGGATTCGCTGGGGTCGTCGCCGAGGGCCGCGACATGACGACGGTCGTTTTCCCCGACGCTTCAGCCCGGATTCTCTTGACGGCCCGCGAAGAGGTTAGAATTGTCAGAAGGGCTGGCGAATTCGCCGGCCGAGATCTCGCCGAAACGACCGCATCGGTTCGCGAGCGAGATGCCAAAGATTCGAACGTCGTTGACTTCTTTACCGCCGCTCCTGGCGTGACAGTCGTCGATTCGTCGGACATCAATTTTTCGGACACCGTCTCGGCAATCGTCGACATTGTGCGAGCAGGGAGTGACGTATGAGCGAGAACTACGAGGACGACATCGGCGATCTCGTCGACCGAATGTCAGAACTTACAGACGCCGACGCTGCCCAGCGTGCCCAGGCACTCCGTCAAGGACTCGCGGACTACGACCTCGATGACGAAGACATCTCGCTACTTGAGTCCCATCTCGGCGATACCGACGAGGTCATTGAACTTCCC
Source organism: Actinomycetota bacterium (assembly GCA_009704225.1). The sequence goes on from WLEN01000058.1 coordinate 5,266, forward strand.
GCACTTCCAGTCTTGGCGATTGTCGGTCGGCCCAACGTCGGAAAGTCCGCGCTCGTAAATCGAATTCTTGGTCGTCGAGAAGCAGTGGTCGAAGACGTTCCCGGCGTCACCCGCGACCGTGTCACCTATAA
>WLEN01000059.1 GCA_009704225.1 Actinomycetota bacterium
TCGTTCACGATGGGAGGGCTCGGTTCCGGTTTCGCCCATGACGAGACTGAGCTTCGCCGAATGGTCGAGAACGGGCTTCACGAAAGCCCGACGAGCGAGGTTTTGCTGGAAGAGTCGATACTCGGTTGGAAAGAATACGAGCTGGAACTAATGCGCGACGCAGCTGACAATACGGTTGTCGTCTGCTCGATTGAAAACATCGACCCGGTTGGTGTCCACACGGGCGATTCATTGACGGTCGCCCCAGCATTGACTTTGACCGATCGCGAATATCAAAATCTGCGTGATATCGGGATTCGAATAATCAGGGCAGTCGGAGTAGACACAGGCGGTTGCAACATCCAGTTTGCAATCGATCCTGCGAACGGCCGCGTCATCGTCATCGAAATGAATCCGCGCGTGAGCCGATCGAGTGCGCTCGCGTCGAAAGCCACGGGTTTCCCCATCGCCAAGATCGCGGCGAAATTGGCAATTGGTTATCGCCTTGACGAAATCCCCAACGACATCACCGGGGTGACGCCTGCGTCGTTCGAACCGACTCTCGATTACGTCGTGGTGAAAGTGCCGCGTTTCGCGTTCGAGAAGTTCCCCGGGGCCGATACGGGTCTGACAACCACGATGAAGAGCGTGGGAGAGGCGATGGCTATCGGTCGCAACTTCACCACGGCTCTCCAAAAGTCTCTTCGTTCCCTAGAAAAACGCGGCAGTTCGTTTCACTGGAACGGTCCGGTTGGCGATGTCACCGCGCTTCTCGAGGAATCTCGAAAGCCAACGGATGGTCGAATCGTGACGCTGCAGCAGGCGTTACGTGCTGGGGCAAGCATTGAGCAGGCGTTTGAGGCAACCGCGATTGACCCGTGGTTCCTCGATCAGATTGTGCTGATCAACGAGGTGGCGTCGGAACTGTCGTCTGGCCCGATGACCGCAGAAGCGATTCGTTTGGCAAAGAACCACGGCTTTAGTGATGTTCAACTCGCTGACATCTGGGGAATGGCGGAGGACGCTGTGAGGGCGTTCCGGTTGGAACAGGACATCCGCCCCGTGTTCAAGACGGTGGACACGTGTGCGGGCGAGTTCCCGGCAGTGACGCCTTACCACTACTCGTCGTACGACACCGAGACCGAGGTGATCCCCTCCGATCGAACGAAGGTCATCATCATCGGTTCCGGGCCCAACCGCATCGGTCAGGGAATCGAGTTCGACTATTCCTGTGTTCACGCCTCGTTCGCCCTGTCCGACGCGGGCTATGAAACCATCATGATCAACTGCAACCCCGAGACGGTGTCCACCGACTACGACACCAGTGACCGTCTCTATTTCGAACCGCTCACCCTGGAGGATGTTCTCGCGGTCATCGACGCTGAGAGCGCGAGTGGAACCATTCTTGGTGCAGTCGTTCAATTGGGCGGTCAGACCGCGCTGGGGCTTGCTCACGGGTTGGAGCGCAATGGCGTGACGATTTTGGGGACGAGCCCGGATGCAATCGATATCGCAGAGGAACGTGGTCGCTTCGCGGAGGTTCTCGCCGCATGCGGACTTGTTGCACCGCGCAATGGTGTCGCATTCGATGTGGAGTCCGCCATAGCCGTGGCTCACGACGTCGGTTACCCCGTTCTCGTGCGCCCGTCGTATGTTCTCGGTGGACGTGGGATGGAAATCATTTACGATGCCGAGTCGATTCGTGATTACTTCGAGCGCATAGCTGAGTCAGCGATTATCGGTCCCGACGCGCCACTGCTGGTCGACCGATTCCTCGACGATGCGATTGAGATCGATGTCGATGCGCTCTATGACGGTGAACGACTGTACATCGGCGGAATCATGGAGCACATCGAAGAAGCGGGAGTTCACTCCGGTGACTCGGCGTGCACCCTGCCACCGGTCACACTGGGGCGTGGGGTGATCGATGAGGTTACCGCGGCGACGAAATTAATAGCCGTGGGAATCGGCGTCCGCGGACTACTCAACGTCCAGTTCGCCGTGTCTGCGGGCGTTCTCTACGTTTTGGAAGCCAACCCGCGCGCAAGCCGGACGGTCCCGTTCGTTTCGAAGGCGATGGGTACGCAACTAGCGAAGGCCGCGTCGTTGATCATGGTTGGGCGCACTATCGCTGAGCTCGTGCTCGAGGGACATCTGCCCGAAAACGACGGCTCTGTCGTATCCCGTTCAGCACCGGTGGCGGTGAAAGAGGCCGTCTTGCCGTTCAAACGATTCCGCACGGTCGAAGGTCGAGTGGTTGACGCGGTGTTAGGGCCAGAGATGCGTTCTACCGGCGAGGTCATGGGAATCGACCGAAACTTCCCACTCGCGTTTCGAAAGAGCCAAGATGCAGCCTACGGAGGCTTACCCACGAGCGGTACGGTGTTCGTGTCGGTCGCCGACCGCGATAAGCGGTCGATCGTTCTGCCGATGCAAAGGCTCGCGCAACTGGGCTTCACCGTGCTGGCGACCGAAGGCACCGCGGATATTCTGGCCCGCAATGGCGTCCCGGTGACGACCGTTCGCAAACACTACGAAGCTGATGCCGGTGAAGAATCAATCATTGATTTGATTCGCGCGGGCTCGGTGGACCTCATAATCAACACGCCGTCCGGTCGAAGCGCACGCGCTGATGGAATGGAAATCCGTCGCGAAGCGGTGGCCGCCGACAAGGCACTCGTGACGACCATCGCCCAAGTATCCGCAGCGGTCGCAGCAATCGAATCCTCTAGTGAGCCCATCAACGTGCGTTCGCTCCAGGAATATGCCGCGGATCGAGCCTCGTGGTGATGGGCCTCGGCGCACGGTTCGACTCAATCGTCGACTCGGTTGGGCCCTTGTGTGTGGGTATCGACCCGAGTGTCGATGCACTTGAGGCGGCGGGGCTCCCCGATAACGACGAGGGAGCCCTGGAATTTGGACGAGCAGTTGTCGCGGCGGCGACCTCACGAGTGGGAATCGTGAAACCTCAAGTTGCGTACTTCGAGCGTTTTGGTTCACGTGGATTTGGCGCGTTGGAAATTGTGATCCGTGAAGCACGAGAGGGCGGTCTCGCGGTCATCGCTGATGCGAAGCGCGGTGATATTGGGTCAACGATGCACGGATATGCGGACGCGTGGCTGGGAACCGGCCCGCTACAGAGCGATGCTCTGACTGTGAGTCCCTATCTGGGCTTTGACGCGCTGGAGCCCGTTTTCTCCCTGGCCGAGGCGAATGGGTCGACTGTTTTCGTGCTTAGTGCGACGTCGAACCCCGATGCCGGTCATGTGCAACGTGCGTCAATCGCGGGAGCTACGTTGCCTGCTCTCGTTGCGCGTTTTGCGCGCGAACGATCGGCTGGCACGAACTCCGTTGGTGTCGTTGTTGGTGCGACCCGTGGTCTCTCAGACAGCGGCTTGGCCGCGGCCGATATTGAAGGGCTGCTCATACTTGCACCCGGGTTTGGAGCGCAAGGTGCGTCATTGACAGACCTGTCAGACATTTTCGGAACGTCGACCAATCGGGTCATTCCTTCGGTCAGTAGAAGTGTCACCAGTGACGGCCTCGCGAACATGCCTCGGTCAATCGAACGGCACCTGCAAGAATTGGGACTCTAATGCGAGACCCCAGGGAAGCCTCACTCATTGCTGTCGAGCGACGGCGAGCACGGGCGGCCGTGAAGCGAGCGATTCAGACCGGAGAGAGAACTCCGCTTTCCGTCGCGCGTGAGGCCTGGCACGACACAGGGACACCTGCAGCGGGTCTGCGCATTACGGAATTTCTTGGGAGTATCGCTGGCATTGGCGTTGTGAAAATTCCGCGAATACTCGACAGACTGGGGATCTCACCACGAAAGCGGCTAGGGGCGTTGGGGGCGCGTCAAGCGGAAGCTCTGAGATCTTGGTTGATAGATCGACAGAGGCCCGACAACCCCGCAACCCACCGAGGGCGATTGGTGGTCGTAGCCGGGCCGACGGCGGTGGGTAAGGGAACCGTTGTCGCGCGAATTAGAGAGCGCCACCCGGACGTCAAATTCTCTGTCTCCGCGACGACACGCGCCCCACGTCCAGGCGAAGTGGACGGTGAGCATTACCGCTTCGTCAGCGATGATGAGTTCGACCGCCTCGTCGAAACTAAACAGATGCTGGAATGGGCTGTTGTGCACGGACAGCATCGCTACGGGACTCCGCGCGGTCCGATAGTGGCTGCACTCGAAAGCGGCTCGAGCATCATTCTCGAAATCGATATCCAAGGCGCGCGCCAAGTGAAAAAGGCCATGCCCGAAGCAATCCTGGTGTTCCTCCTGCCGCCATCGTGGAACGAACTCGTGCGAAGGTTGCAGACTCGAGGAACCGAGAGCCCGGAAGAACAGTCCCGTCGCCTCGAAACCGCGAAGGTCGAATACGATGCTCAATCTGAATTTGACGTGACAGTTATCAACGACAATGTCGATGTGGCCGCGGAAGCCGTCGTACACTTGATGACAGGCAACTAAGTCGGAAGGCGAATTATGAACACGAGCAAGGGAATCATTGACCCTCCCATTGACGAACTCCTGGAGAAGGTCGATTCGAAGTACCAGCTTGTCATCGTCGCCTCAAAGCGTGCGCGCGAAATCAACGATTACTACGTCGAGCGCGCGGAAGGTACCGTGACGACAGCCGGACCGCTCGTCGAGTTTTCAGTTGATGAGAAGCCGCTCACCATCGCAATGCGTGAAATCAACGAGGGACTCGTCGAGCTCGATAGCGCGAAGTAGGTCGACAGCGCGGGCGTTCGACATTGTCAGCCGACAGAAAGTGGTGTCCCTATGACTCTCCGCATTTTCACGAGCGAATCCGTCACGAGCGGTCATCCGGATAAGCTGTGCGACCAATTGTCGGATGCGATTCTCGATGCCATTCTTGCCCATGATCGAACCGCGCGAGTCGCCGTTGAATGCCTCGCGTCGGGTGGCCTCATCCACGTTGCCGGAGAAGTTCGCACTGAAGGCTACGTCGATATCGACCGCGTCGTCCGTGATGTGATTCTTGACATTGGTTACGATTCTGCCGATGTTGATTTTGATGGGCGAACGTGCGGAATCATGTTGTCGATCGTCGAACAATCACCCGAGATAAGCAGTGCGGTCGACAATGGCGACGAACTCGGCGCCGGAGACCAAGGATTGATGTTTGGATACGCGTGTAACGAAACGCCCGTGTTTATGCCCGCTCCGATTTTCTACGCGCACCGTCTGGCAGAACGGCTTGAGCATGTTCGTAAAGCTGGAATCCTCACGTATCTTCGTCCGGATGGGAAAACCCAGGTGACCATCGGGTATGACGGACAGGTGCCTCGAAGCGTGAACACCATCGTTGTCTCCACGCAACATTCGCCAACCATCGATGGACGACCCATCTCTCA
>WLEN01000006.1 GCA_009704225.1 Actinomycetota bacterium
AAGAACGCCGTTTCCGCCGGTGTTGGTGCAACGTTCCCTGTGTATATCGAGCGCGCGAAAGGTGCGATCCTCGTAGACGTTGATGGTAACCACATCGTCGATATGGGAGGCGGTATTGGTGTCAACACCATCGGTCACGCTGACGATGCAGTCGTCGAGGCAGCCTTCGAGCAAGCGCAGCGCTTCACACACACTCTGTTTACGGTCACCGGTTACGAGTCCTACATTCGCTTGTGCGAATTGCTCGCTCAGCACACACCGGGAAATTTCGCGAAGAAGTCAGTTTTGTTGAACTCGGGGGCCGAAGCCGTCGAGAACGCGGTCAAAATTGCTCGCAAGTTCACCGGTCGCCCCGGGGTTGCTGTCATCGATCACGGATACCACGGTCGCACCAACCTCACGATGTCAATGAACTTCAAGGCCATGCCGTACAACCTCGGATTTGGCCCTTTTGCCGGCGACGTTCATCACGCGCCCAACTCATACCCGTTCCACGACAAGCTGTCGGGAGCAGAAGCTGCCGCTCGCACCATCTCGTGGCTCGATAAGCGTGCGGGTGCAACTGATTTGGCCTGTCTCGTTGTGGAACCCATCCAGGGTGAAGGCGGATTCATTATCCCCGCGGATGGCTACCTTCCCGCACTACAGAAGTGGTGTAACGACAACGGGATTGTCTATGTTTCAGACGAAGTTCAGTCGGGCATCATGCGTACTGGTGCGTATTACGCTTCTGAGCACTTTGGTCTCGTCCCTGATCTCGTGACAACGGCCAAGGGCGTCGGCGGCGGATTCGTCATCGCAGCCGTCACGGGGCGTGCGGACATTATGGACGCCAGCCACGTCGGCGGACTCGGTGGAACATTCGGCGGAAACCCCATGTCGGCTGCCGCTGCCGTTCAGATCTTCGAGGAAATCGAGAAGCGCGACCTTCTGGGTGAGGCGCAGCGAGTCGGGCGCGTTCTCGGAGGAGCACTCCGCGACTTGCAGAAAAAGCACAACGTCATCGGCGATGTCCGTGGCATTGGCGCCATGCAGGCGATCGAATTCACCGAACCCGGAACCGATACCCCGATATCAGACATCGTTCCGTTCATCACGGCTTACGCAATCAAGAAGGGGCTCCTCCTGCTCTCAGCGGGAACCTACGGAAATGTGTTGCGCTTCTTGCCCGCAGTCGTCACGAGCGACGAACTGTTGCTTGACGCCGTGGCGATTATCGACGAAGCACTCTCCGCTCGCTAATGCATCCGCTGTCGGTTGAGGGGTGTGTCGAACTCGCATCCCTCGACCGAAACGGTCTCATTGAATCACGTCACATCGGCGCGTTCGTAGTCATCGACCGAGACGGCTCGGTGATCGAGTCCGGCGGAGACATCGATGCCGTGATTTTTCCACGTTCGACGCTCAAACCATTTCAGGCCATTGCCGCACTCCGGGCCGGCGCAGATTTGGACGGTATCGAACTCGTGCTCGCGTGCGCCAGCCACTGCGGTTCTCGTCGTCACACCGACGCGATTGAGGCGATGCTCACGCGGGATCTGCTTGGGGTCGACGACCTTGGTTGCCCTACCGACTGGCCGCTCGGATACAACGAGAAAGCCGACCGAATTGCCGCGGGCGAAGGTCCACAGCGCGTCACAATGAACTGCTCGGGTAAGCACGCCGCATTCCTCCTGGCCTGCGTAGCCAACGGTTGGGACACTCGGACCTACCTCAAGCCCACTCATCCTCTCCAGGTGCTCATCCGGGATGTCATCGAAGAATTCACCGGGACGAAAACGATGTGGCCGGCGGTCGATGGCTGTGGTGCACCGCTGTACGGCATGAGCCTTCGCGACCTCGGCACAGGCATTGCGCGTGCGACGGATGGACACGATGCGGACGCCGAACGTCTGGTGAATGCAATTCGGGCGAACGCGTGGGCGCTGGACGGACCGGGTCGCGACAATACCCGCGTCATCGAGAGCACCGATGCGATTGCCAAAATTGGTGCTGAGGGCGTGCTCATCATCGCCCGCGAGGGAATCGCGGTCGCAATCAAGTGTTTGGACGGTTCACAGCGGGCGAACACCGCCGCCGCGGTCACCCTGCTCGCGCGTCACGGGGTCATCGATCGAACTGTCGCCGAGAGCCTCATTGATGAACTCGTTTCGCCGATTACCGGCGGCGATGCCGTCGTCGGCCGTCTCACCGTGAGTGTCTAGGCGTTAGCTTTCAAACGCCGTCGTGTTATCTCGCCACCCACCTGGGTGATGACGACCGCAAGAATCGCGAGGATAAACACCGCAGACGCCAGAACGTTTGCTTCTGCAGGGATTCCACGTGCCGCAGCCGTGTAAATGAATGAGGGAAGTGTGTTGACCGGACCTCGGTTGAAGTTGGTGATGATGAAGTCATCGAACGACAATGCAAAGGCGAGCAGTGCCGCGGACACAATTCCCGGCATCAACAGGGGAAAGGTGATTTTCCACCACACCTGCGAGGGCTTGGCATACAGGTCTCGACCGGCTTCTTCTAGTCTCGGATCGATACCCGCGACCCGGGCGCGAACGGTGACCACGACGAACGAGATGCTGAACATGATGTGAGCCAAGATGACGGTCAACATTCCCTTGGGAACACCCGCGTTGAGGAACTGCGCGGCGAGGCCCGCCCCGAGAACGACCTCGGGGGTTGCCATCGGCATGAACAACAACAGCGTTGTGGCTGCGCGGCCTTTGAACTTGTAGCGGACGAGGGCAATCGAGATGGCCGTTCCCAATACTGTTGCAACAAGTGTTGATGCGACGGCGATCACGATGGAGTTCCCAAACGCTTCACAGACACCCTGTGCGTCGCATACATTCAACCAATTGTTGACGGTGAAACCGTTCCAGATGATGTTGGTTCGATTCGAATCGTTGAACGAGAACGCAATCGTGTACACAATCGGCACCATGAGATAAATGAGCGCGAGGATTCCATAGAGCGGAAGAAGATACTTGCCCAGTTTCATAGCAGGTCGTCCGTTCCACTCTTGAACACATAGGCGGAAACCAGAATAAGAATTGCCGACATGAGAATCAGTGACATACTCGCCGCGTGTGGATAGTTCTGCAGGACGAGGAAGTTCGATTCGATGACGTTTCCGATCATCGTGGTCGACGTACTTCCGAGGAAGTTGGCGCTGGCGTTCACGTAGTCGCCGGCTGCCGGTATGAAGGTCAGCAGAGTCCCCGAGATGATCCCCGGCATCGTCAGCGGCAAAGTGATCTTTCGGAATGACGTGAACGAACCCGCGTAAAGGTCGTTGCTTGCTTCAAGGAGTCGCAGATCGAGGCGCTCGATGCTCGAATACAAGGGGAGCGTCATAAACGGAATGAAGTTGTAGGCGAGGCCAAAGATTACGCTGACCGCCGTTCCCGTTATGTGCGCGTCGGGCGGCAGTATCGACCAGGCCTTCATCGTCCCGACGATGAACCCCTCATCGGCGAGAAGTTGCTTCCACGCCACCGTTCGCAAAAGAAACGAGATGAAGAACGGCGCGATCACAAGCACGAGGGCGAGCGATTGCCACAGAGGGTAGGGGCGAAGTCGGACTCCAATGAAGTACGCGAGCGGGTAGCCGATGGCTAACGCGATGAGCGTCGCTGCACCGGCGTAAAGGAACGACCGCACGGAATGTTCACCATAGAGCGATAAAACCTCGGTGTAGTTTTCCCAGCGGAACGCGTTGACGTACTCGCCGATGAATGCGCCGGGGGGTGCCTCTTTAAACGCAGTGATGACGAGCGAAATAAGCGGCGTGATGAAGAACAGCCCGAGGTACACGAGTCCCGGTAACAGCAGGAACCAAACAACACGACTTTTCTTTTGCACCCCGGGTTCAACCGAGACACCGGACGGTCCGTGGCTAAAGGCGGTGAGGCTCATGGCGGACTATCGCTTGGCGACGGCGAGTGACCGCGTCGTCGTGTCCGACTCAATGAATTGGTCGGTGTCCATTGGCAATCCGAACGAATACTCCGTCGCCCACGAAAGCCAGACCTTCGACCCAGCGGCAACAATGTCGCCATCGTTCTGTTCGAAGACGGTCAGTTTGTTTAGCCCGGGGACGTCAACGACGTATTGCGTCGACACGCCCGTGAATGACGTGTCGATGACGGTACCTGGGCCGACGACCGATCGGGTTGCCGACGCCGTGGGTTCTTTTCGGGAAATCTCGATCTTTTCGGGGCGAACACCGATAGTGATCTCGCCCGTCGTGACCTTTGTGCGAGAAATCGGGACTTCGAGGGTCATCTTTCCGACCGTGACTCGCACGTTTTTTCCGGACGTTCCCGAGACCACACCGTCGAACAGATTCGATTGTCCAAGGAAAGTCGCAACGAATCGCGTCGCAGGGAGCTCATAGAGCTCCGACGGCGGTCCCATCTGCTCGATCTTCCCCTTGTTCATCACCGCCACGGTGTCCGCCATGGTCATGGCTTCTTCCTGGTCGTGCGTGACGTGAAGGAAGGTCAGTCCGACCTCGGATTGGATTGACTTCAACTCGATCTGCATCTGGCGACGGAGTTTGAGGTCCAAAGCGCCCAAAGGCTCGTCGAGCAAGAGCAACGCCGGACGGTTGACAACAGCACGAGCGAGAGCGACACGCTGTTGTTGTCCACCGGACAATTGCATCGGCTTCCGATCCGCGAGGTGGTCGAGTTCCACCAATCTCAACGCCTCGTGCGCGAGCTGTGTCGCGTCCTTGACACCCCGTTGCTTGAGTCCGAACGCAACGTTTTCCAGCACGGTCATGTGGGGGAACAACGCGTACGACTGGAACACGGTGTTGATCGGTCGCTGGTGTGCTTTTGTGTTGGACACGTCTTTACCACCGACGAGAATCTTCCCCGACGTGGGTTCTTCGAGCCCCGAGATGAGACGCAGGGTTGTCGTCTTTCCACACCCGGACGGGCCGAGCAGGGCGAAGAACGACCCCGCAGGCACGGTGAAACTGACATTGTCAACCGCAGTGAACCCCGGGAATTGTTTTGACACACCGACCAGTTCGAGGTCGGCGCCTCCTTGCGCGAAAACGCTTACGGAATCAGACACCTGCAACCACCCTTACGTTGACGCGATTAACCCAGGAGGACGCCCTGGAAGGCTGCCTGGAATTCGTTTTCCTCGGCATCCGACAGGGAACGGAAAATCGAAACCTGAGAAAGCGTATCCGCGTTGGGGAAGATGAGTTGGTTCTCGGCGAGAGCGGGGTCGATCTTAATCGCTTCCTCGTACGCGCCGTTGACCGGGGTCACGTAGTTGACCCAGGCCGCGACCTGGGCCGCAATCGCGGGGTCGTAGTACCAGTTGATGAGCTTTTCGGCGTTCGTCTTGCGCGGGCTTCCAATCGGCACCATGAAGGTGTCGTTCCAGAATGTTCCGCCCGAATCGGGAAGCACGAACTTCCATTTCTCGTAGCCCGCTTCAAGGTTCAGGACTGTGATGTCACCAGACCAGACGATTCCCGCGAGAGCATCTTCACTAACGAGGTCTTCCGAGTACGAGTTGCCCTTGATGTTGCGAATGTAACCATCGGTCACGCGCGCTTCGACCTCGTCGAGCGCGTTGTAGAACTCGTCGGCGGTGAACTTGGTGATGTCGACACCCTGGCTCGACATCATGACGCCGAGGGTGTCGCGCATTTCGCTGAGGACAACAACACGCCCCTGGAGGTCTTCGCGCCACAGGTCAGCGACAGAGACGACTGGCTCGGTCACGAGGTCGGAGTTGTACACGAGCCCCGCGAACCCGCCCTGCCACGGGAGCGACGATTTGCGGCCTGGATCGAAGTCGGGGTTGAGGAGCGTTTCGACGAGGTTGGCGTGGTTGGGGATGTTCTCGAGGTTGAACTCTTGAGTCCAGCCGCGTCGGATCCAGCGCGACACCATCCACTCGGTCAGACAGACGGTGTCTGCACCGATGTCCTGTCCAAGCGCCAATTGGTCCTTGACCTTGGCGAAGTACGAGTTGTTGTCATCGACGTCGACGAGGTACTTGGCAGCGATTCCGGTTGCCGCAGTAAAGGCGTCGAGCGTGGGGTGGTTACCGGCGTCGTCCTCATCCAAGTACAACGGCCAGTTCGCCCAATTGACGGTCGGGTCCGAATCCGAAATGTCTTCAGCAGCAACAAGCGCCTGTTCGCCGGGCGCACACGCTGCCAGGGACAACGCAATCGCACCACCGAATGCGCCACCGAGAAGGGCGCGTCGTGAGATTTGTGCCGCTCGGGCGTGCTGAACGAGTTCGCGAATGATCGGATCTTCAGGAAGGTTTTGCTTGTTCATGCATATCCTCTGCTCGGTGGGTGACTACTTTGTCATTCCCGCGTATGTCTGATACTGGCACAATCGTTGCCAAAAAGTAACCGTTAACAGCGAATAACACCAGAGTGAGACAACTAAAAAACTAATTTCGCAGAAATATCGTGATTTCGTTGCGAAATCCCTCGCGAATCGTCATAATTACAGAGGGATTCCCCACAACTCGATTGTCACAGGAGACACACCATGCGGATTGCCGTTCCCGCCGAAATCAAAAACAATGAATATCGCGTCGCAATTACACCGGCAGGAGTGAAGGATCTTGTATCCGCTGGTCACTCGGTGCTGATTCAATCTGGCGCTGGCGCGGGAAGCAATATCTCTGACGCTGAATATCTGAAGCAAGGTGCTGAAATCGAGAAAGACGCGGCGAAAGTCTGGGCCGCCGGAGACATGATTCTCAAAGTTAAAGAACCCATCGAGAGCGAATACCCTTACTTCCGCGAGGGCATGCTTCTCTTTACCTACCTTCACCTCGCCGCTGAAGAACACCTGACAAAGGCACTTCTCAACGCGAAGGTCACGGCCATCGCCTACGAGACTGTTCAGCTTCCTTCCCGCGCACTCCCGCTTCTCGCCCCGATGAGTGAGGTCGCTGGTCGCCTGTCCGTCATCGTCGGTGCGAATGCGATGCTTCGGCCTAACGGTGGCACCGGCCTACTCGTTTCGGGAGTCCCCGGGACCCACGCCGCGAACATCGTCGTCCTCGGTGGCGGCGTTGCCGGCACCAGCGCGGTCGCGATGGCCGTCGGGCTCGGTGCGAACGTGACGGTGCTGGACACCAATATCCAGCGCTTGCGCGAACTCGACGCGTTGTATGCGGGCCGAGTTCAGACCCTCGCATCGAACGCCTACGAGATTGAAAAGGCCGCGGTGAACGCCGACATGGTCATCGGTTCGGTGCTCATCCCCGGCGCAAAGGCCCCTAAACTCATTACCAATGAGATTGTGAAAAAGATGAAGCCCGGAAGTGTTCTCGTCGACATCGCCATCGACCAGGGCGGATGCTTTGAGGACTCGCATGCGACAACTCACAGCGAACCCACCTTCGCGGTTCATGACACAATTTTCTATTGCGTCGCCAACATGCCCGGTGCGGCACCGCAGACCTCAACACACGCGTTGACGAACGCAACCGCGCCCTACGTCCGCGCGCTCGCCGCCAAGGGGTGGAAGGACGCACTTCGCGCGGATGCATCACTCGCGCTCGGACTCAACACGCATGACGGCACGCTCACCAACGATGCGGTCGCCGTTGCTCACGGTCTCGACGCGGTGTCGCTCGAGTCCGTTCTCGCGTAGAGCACAAATCTGAGACCCCGCCACGTGCCCACTCCGGGTGCGGAGGCGGGGTCGAACGTTTCCGGCGGAGCACCGGTAATGCGATGTGCCTCGAGCGTCGCAGTTCTGAGTGTGATTACGTTCCGAACGGAACCGAACGCGCGTGGCAACGGTTGACCACTCGAAACGAGAACGACGACCGGCGGCGACGCGTGCCGAACCCGCCGAACCGCATCGAGAAATGCGGTCGCCTCAAGGGGTGTCATCGAATCCACGATTCGGTCGAGGTTATCGATCACGACAATGCGGGAATAACGTTCGAGGTCGCGCGCACTCGTCACCCACGTTGCGGAATGGCCATTGACTAACGCCCTCAACGTTTCCGTTCGCCCAGAACCACGGCCACCAATAACGGCGATGTCGCCGTCGCTCGGCTGCCAGTGGGCGATGCGGTAACACGCGTGGGCCACGTCGTCGACGACGCCAAACCCGGTTCGACCGTCTCGTGGAACAGGCCGTTTCAACGCCGGCCGCCACGGGGGCGTGTGGAGTCGCTCCCCTGACAATTCGGTCAATGTGAGTGAGTCAACGGACGGAACAAAAACGTCGTGAATCAGACCGTCACCAAGCGTGACCAGGCACCTCCCCCGCGCTGGCGCAACGGACGTTGCTCGTCCCAAAACCTGAATCACGTCGTGGAGGGTATTCATCGCGAGACAGATTCTCACCGGAATGTTTGCCAACACCGAGTCACGCAGCACCCCACTCGGGTGTTGGACCGCGAGGACGAGGTGAATTCCGAGCGAGCGCCCGCGCCGAGCGATGTCCGCGAGCAAATCGTGTGCCGCGGGGAATTGGCGCAGAAGTTCGTGAACCTCGTCGATGACAATTGCAAGCCGGGGAACATCCGACGCGTTCTCGATTGTCGCAACCCGCTGGCGCTCGAGCTCCGCCTCCCGTCGCCGAATCTCGGCGCTCAGCCCCGCAATCGCGCGCGGCACATCGGTGGTCGTCAGATCGGTAAGTGTCGCGAGGTGATGGGGTAATCCGCGGAGCGGACCGAGTGTCGCCCCGCCCTTAAAATCGATACCGACAAACTGGAACTCGGTCGGCGTGAACCGGGTGGCCCAGCTAACGATAAGTGCCGTGAGTGCGTGGGATTTTCCTGATCCGGTTCGACCCGCAATGAGCACGTGAGGGGTGTCCGACGTCAACCGCACCTCCAACTGCGCTCGATCGATTTGCGCGATGGCCCTCAGAATGCCGTCTGCGCCACTGACGTCATCGGGAAGAAAATCGACGCGGGTCGGGAGCGAACCGCGGGTTGTGACGGAGTCGACGCCGTGGTCCGAGCAGCGAATAGCGAGGGCGACCTCCGTTGTTTCGCCACGAGCAATCGACGACCCATTCGCCCAACGGGCGGGCATGTCAGAGCCCTGCGGAACACCGAGTTGCGCGGTTGCCTGAACGATGAGCGACGTCAACACGGCGTCCGCAACGGGGCCGTCCCCGATGACGGTGACCCCCGCCGCCACATCGACGAGCCACGGAGAGCCATCCGGTTGGCGTCCAGCACGGACAACGGTGTGACCGTTGTGAGCGGGCACCCATTCGGAGTTTCGAGCAATGTCGGCGACCGAGGGATATGCGCGGTTCTCGTCGACGATACGTCGGGCATCCCGGGCGATGTTGGTCTCCCGTTCCGCAGCGCGCTCTCGTGCCCGCGCAGCGTCCGTTCGCCGGGACTCGCGAGCACCGCGTCGAACGCCGTCGATGTGATGCGCCACGACCATCGTCGGCGCGATGACGGCTCCGAGAAGGGCGAACGACGATCCCGTCATTACCCAGACCAGGCCCGCCGTCACTACCGGTGCGACGACGCCGATGACGGGAAAATGCGGGGCGTTCACCGCGCAACGTTTTCACAACCCGGACCAACAACGAGAGAACGGCGGCGGCTCTGTGCAGAACCGCCGCCGTTCGAGACGTGTTTACTCGCCGATGTAGGACATGACGTGCTTGATGCGCGTGTAGTCCTCGAACCCGTACATCGAGAGGTCTTTGCCGTAACCCGAGTGTTTGAAACCGCCGTGGGGCATCTCGGCGACGATCGGGATATGGGTGTTGATCCAGACCGCACCGAAGTCGAGGTGCTTGGCGAAACGCATCGCACGTCCGTGGTCCTTCGTCCAGACCGACGATGCCAGTCCGTACTCGACGCCGTTTGCCCACGAGAGCGCTTCGGCCTCGTCCTTGAACTTCTGAACCGTGACGACCGGACCGAAGATTTCATTCTGGATGATCCAGTCGGTCTGCTTGAGACCAGAAACGATAGTCGGTTCGATGAAGAACCCTTCCGTTCCCTGGCGGTGACCGCCCGTCTCGACGACGGCATTGTTGGGGAGATCGCCCAGGATTCCCATAACGCGATCGAACTGGTTCACGTTGTTGACCGGGCCATACAGGATGTCCTCGTTGGTCGGGATTCCCGTTGACACGTTCGCCTGAACGTATTCCTTCATCGCGGCCACGAACTCGTCGTGAACCTTGGCGTGAACGAGAACGCGAGTAGCTGCGGTGCAGTCCTGTCCAGCGTTGAAGTAACCGGCAGTGGCGATGCCCTCAACCGCGCGGGCGATGTCCGCGTCGTCAAAAACGATGACGGGAGCCTTTCCACCGAGTTCGAGGTGAACGCGCTTGACGTCGGCGGCCGCAGACTTCGCCACCTCCATGCCGGCGCGAACCGACCCGGTGATCGACACCATCTGCGGAATCTTGTGTGCTGTCATCGCCGCACCCGTGGTGCGGTCACCGACGACAACGTTCATGACGCCCTTCGGAAGGAACTCCTGCGCGACCTGCGCGAGAAGGAGCGTTGACTGCGGAGTCGTGTCCGATGGCTTGAGGACTGTGGTGTTTCCCGCGGCGAGTGCCGGTGCAAACTTCCAAATCGCCATCATGAGTGGGTAGTTCCAGGGAGTGACCTGACCGATAACGCCGATGGGCTCACGGCGAATGATGGACGTGTGGTCTTTCATGTATTCGGCCGAAGCACGACCCTCGAGATTTCGCGCGGCACCGGCAAAGAATCGAATCTGGTCAACGCCGACGGCGATTTCTTCGCTCAAGGTGAGGGCGATGGGCTTACCCGTGTCCTGGACCTCGGCGGCGGCGAATTCGTCGGCCTTGGCTTCCATCGCGTCGGCAATCTGCCACAGCGCTTTTTGACGTTCGCTCGGAGTCGTCTCACCCCACTCTTCGAACGCAGAGGCGGCAGCCTGGTAAGCCGAATCGACGTCAGCGTCGTTCGAGACAGGCGACTTCGCGTAGACGTCTCCGGTGACGGGGTCAACGAGGTCGATGGTGTCCTTGCCGCGCGAGTCGACGAGTTCACCGTTGATGAAGTTCTTCAATGTTTTAGTCATGGCTCCACAATAATCACTCCGCGCCGTAGTTTCCAGCACAAATTCTTCGAATTTCCGCAGTGAATTCGGCGTTTTGCGACGAAATCACTTGATTTTTGCCTCTTTTACCGTCAGAATCAGTTCATGCCCACTAACGCTCGCCCGTCGACACTCGACGATGTGTCGCGCGCAATCGTGGAACAACTCCAGATTGACGGGCGCAAATCGTATTCGGATATTGGCCGAGCGGTTGATCTGTCCGAAGCCGCTGTGCGTCAACGAGTCCAGAAATTGATCGAATCCGGCGTCATGCAAATTGTTGCCATCACTGATCCCATCCAAATGGGATTCAATCGCCAAGCAATGATCGGTATTCGCACCACCGGTGACTCGAGAGTCGTCGCCGACGCGCTCTCGAAAATCGGGGCCGTCGAATACGTCGTCCTCACCGCCGGTTCGTTTGACATCATGGTGGAAGTTGTCTGCACGGACGACGGCGACCTGCTCGACCTTCTCAACGGGACGATTCGCAAAGTAGCGGGAGTGGTCGAGACCGAAGTTTTCACCTATCTACAACTAAAGAAACAGCAGTACAACTGGGGAACGCTGTAGTCCCCACAACAAATAGGAGTTGAATGTAATGACGTTATTGTCGAGAAAGCCTAAGGTCGCAAAACCTGCGACAAAAAAGGTCGCGAAGGTTAACAAACCTGCCGAGGGGAAGATCCTTTCTCAGCGTGAGGTCATGAAAGATCCGTTGCAGAAGATGGCAAAAGACCACCTCTGGATGCACTTCGCGCGGCAGTCGGGCATGGAGTCCGGCAAGGGTGTTCCGATCATCACCAAGGGTGACGGACACCACATCTGGGACTCAAGCGGCAAAAAGTACATCGATGGCCTCTCCGGGCTATTCGTTGTCAACGCCGGCCACGGACGCAAGCGTTTGGCGCAGGCGGCCGCGAAGCAGGCAGAAGAACTCGCGTTCTTCCCGCTCTGGAGTTACGCGCACCCTTCGGCGATCGAACTGGCCGACCGACTGGCGGACTACGCGCCCGGCGACCTCAACCGCGTTTTCTATTCGACCGGTGGTGGTGAAGCGGTCGAAACCGCGTTCAAGTTGGCCAAGCAGTACTGGAAGATTCAGGGCATGCCCATGAAGACCAAGGTCATCGCGCGCAACATCGCCTATCACGGTACTCCGCAGGGCGCTCTGGCGATTACGGGACTCCCCGGAATCAAGGCAGCGTTCGAGCCTCTCGTCCCCGGCGCATTCCACGTTCCGAACACGAACATTTATCGCGCCAAGGAGCAGGGTTACCACGGTGTCGAGACCGAAGAAGCGTTCGGACTCTGGGCTGCGGACGAGATTGAGCGCATGATTCAGATGGAAGGCCCCGACACGATTGCGGCGGTGTTCCTCGAGCCGGTGCAGAACGCGGGCGGATGTTTCCCCCCTCAGGCCGGTTACTTCAAGCGCGTCCGCGAGATTTGCGACCAGTACGACGTATTGCTCGTTTCGGACGAGGTCATCTGTGCGTTTGGTCGTATCGGCGAAATGTTCGCCTGTAACGCTTACGATTACGTCCCCGACATGATCACGTGTGCCAAGGCAATGACCTCTGGTTACTCGCCCATCGGTGCAACAATCATCTCGGACCGCATCTACGAGCCCTTCAAGCACGGAACAACGGCGTTCTATCACGGCTACACCTTCGGTGGACACCCGGTTTCGGCCGCTGTCGCGATGGAGAACCTCAACATTTTCGAAGAGGAAGACCTCAACGGGAATGTCCGTCGGAACGCCCCGGCGTTCAAGTCGACGCTCGAGAAGTTGAAAGACATTCCCATCGTCGGTGACGTCCGCGGTGCCGGTTATTTCTACGGCATCGAGCTCGTCAAGGACCAGGTGACCAAGGAAACCTTCAACGACAAGGAAGCCGAGCGCTTGCTGCGCGGCTACCTGTCGCAGGCCCTTTACAGCGCAGGACTCTACTGCCGTGCGGACGACCGAGGTGACCCCGTCATCCAGCTAGCTCCCCCGCTTACCATCGGGCAGCCCGAGTTTGACGAAATCGAACAGATCCTCCGCGAGGTTCTGGTCGGCGCGACGAAGCTCCTCTAGACAATGGGTTCCGTCTCGTTTTGGCACGAGGCGGTCGACCTCACCCCGAGGCCGGCCCTCGATGGCAACACGACAGTTGATGTCGCCATCGTAGGGGCTGGTCTGACGGGGTTGTGGACCGCCTATTATCTGCAGAAGGCAAACCCGCGACTGTCAATCATGCTGATTGACAAACACTTCGCCGGTTTCGGTGCGTCCGGACGCAACGGCGGCTGGGCGAGTGCGTTGTTCCCGCAGTCGACCGCAACTCTTGTCAAGCGTTACGGTTTCGACCGTGCCAAGGCGTTGCGTGATGCGATGTCCGGAACAATCACGGAAATCGGACGAGTGGTCGCGTCGGAGAAAATCGACTGTGATTGGGTACACAAGGGAACCATCATTTACGCCCGTAGTGCTCTCCAGGAACGCGAACTGAGGGCAGAAGTCGCTGCGACAAAAGCGCTCGGCATCGACGCGCTCGAGTGGTGGGATGCCGACAAGGTTCGAGCGTCGGGCGCCCGCGGTGCAAGTTTTACTCCCGACTGTGCGCGAGTCCACCCCGCCAAGCTCGTTCGTCGGATCGCCGAAATCGTCGAATCGCGAGGAGCGCGCATCGTCGAAGAAACGACGGTGACGTCCTGGAAACCCGGTGTCGTCCACACTGATCGCGGAGACGTTCGTGCGACGCACATCATCAACGCGACCGAAGGATACGGCGCTTCCATCGCTCAGACGAAGCGTCGAATTCTCCCGCTGTATTCGCTCATGATTGCGACCGAGCCTCTTCCTGAGTCCGTCTGGAAAGAACTGGGGATCGAACACGGACACACTTTTTCGGACGGCCGTCACCTCGTCATCTACGGTCAGAGAACGGCCGACAACCGTTTCGCTTTCGGGGGTCGCGGTGCCCGCTATCACTGGGATTCGGCGATCAAACCCGAATACGACCGTGTTGAAAGCGTCTTCCTCCACCTCACCCGAACCCTGCGAGAGATGTTCCCGCAGATTGCTGACCGCATCGTTGTGACTCACCGTTGGGGTGGGCCGTTGGGTGTGCCGCGCGACTGGCACGCGAGCGTTTCGTATGACCCCGCAACCGGACTCGGTGGTGCAGGCGGATACGTGGGCGACGGGCTGTCGACAACCAACCTTGCGGGCCGAACTCTCGCCGACCTCATCACCGGCAAAGTGACGGCGTTGACTGAACTGCCGTGGGTGAACCACCGTTCGCCGTCGTGGGAGCCAGAACCACTCCGATTCCTCGGTGCGAACGCCGGTCTCGTCGGGATGACGGTGGCAGACGAAGAAGAGAAGATTACGGGGCAACCGTCGATTGTTGCTCGGTTGCTTGCACCGCTCACGGGGCACTAACCAATAGCCTGAAGGAGTGAAACGGTAC
>WLEN01000060.1 GCA_009704225.1 Actinomycetota bacterium
GCGAAGAACATCACTTCGCTCGCAAGCCACACAATCGTTCCGACGGCTACCGCGTTGGGCCGGTTCACAACCGACTGCGGTCTGATTATCGAGGCGCTGGTCACAACTTCCATTATGTCGAACTTCCGCCGGTGAACTGACCAAATACGGGTGTTTTGGCAAGTATTTTGCGAACTTTTCATCAAATTTGCCCGCAGCGAGAACGATAGGGTAGGGGAGTGACGAACGAGAGTTGGACCAACCTCCTGAGCGACCTGCTCGACGGCCGTTCCTTGTCGGTCGCCGAAGCGTCTCGAGCAATGACCGACATCATGAACGGTGACGTAAGCGACGCTCGACTGGCAGCATTTCTCGTGGCCCTTCGCGCCAAGGGGGAGTCCGTCGATGAGGTTGTTGGTTTCCGTGACGCAATTTTGTCCGCGGCGCTTCCGCTCGATGTGTCGACCGACGCTGTAGACATCGTCGGCTCGGGGGGTGACCCAATCGGCGTCATCAATGTCTCGTCCATCGCGGCAATTGTGGTCTCGGCGGCTGGGGTTCCCGTCATTAAGCACGGTAACCGAGCTGCCAGCTCGAAATCGGGGGCGAACGATGTGCTGACATCGCTCGGCATCAACATTTCGCTCGAGCCAGACCGCGTCGCGCGCGTTTTCGCCGAGATCGCCGTGACGTACATCAATGCGATGGTTTTTCACCCCGGATTCCGTAATGCTGGCCCCGTCCGACAGGATTTAGCCATTCCGACGATTTTCAATGTGCTTGGCCCGCTCTGTAACCCGGCTCGACCGGAAGCGAACGCTCTCGGGATGTCTAACCCATCACGAATCCCTCTCGCGGTCGGACTTTTCCAACAGCGCGGTGCGACGGCACTCGTCTATCGCGGCGAAGACGGAATCGACAAAATCACCACGACAGGGCACTCGAAGGTGTTCGAGGTGAGCCGCGGAAGCGTCACCGAGCACGATTTCGATCCTCGGGAGGTCGGATTCACCTATTCGTCCATCGATGACATTCGTGGCGGGACGCCGGATGACAACGCGGCGTTGGCTCGAAAGGTTTTAGCGGGGGAGAAAAATGCAGCGCGCGACATCATCGTGTTGAATTCGGCAGCTGGAGTTGTCGCACATCGGTTGTCGAACAACCCATCCGAGCGCGATCGATCATTCGTTGAACGAATGTCCGAAGCGGTCGACGTCGCGGCACACTCGATCGATTCGGGTGCTGCGAGCGCGAAACTCGACGCCTGGGTAGCCGCCACCAACTAGGGAAGCGGTCCCAAAAGGGTCAAATGGCCTGAATTTACGCTATCTGACATAATGTACATTATCGGATAAAGCAAGTTGCGCGGAAGTGACCGCAACCGTTAGGAAACGCGCTCCAGCACCTCAATCAACCTCTCGGGACCGATGAACGGCGCTTCAGCACGAATCTCGTCGAGCGTCCACCAACGAATGTCGATGACGTCGTGGTGCTCGGATTCCATCCAACCGGAACGATCCAGCTCGAATTCGTCGACGCGAAGCGCAAAGAAATGATCGACATACGAATGGAAGTAAGTCCCATCCGGCCAATCCCAGTACCCCTCCACGGCGTCGAGCATCTCTCCCAGAGCGTCTGGCTCCACGATGAGCCCCGTTTCCTCCTGCAATTCCCTCACGGCGGCCTCGAGAGGCGTCTCGCCGTCGTCAATTCCGCCACCGGGCGTGATCCAGCGCGGCGGTAAACCAACGCGGTGGTCGAACCTTGTGTGCATCAAGAGGAATTTGCCCTGGCCGTCGTGCAACACGATACGCGCGGTCTCACGGTGTAAAACGTGTGTTCGGCCCTCGGGATGGATCATTTTCCGCCCTTATCGACCAATCCGAAGGCCCGCATGGACACCTGGACCATCGGCCCGATTCCGACCACGAACAACAGAGTTCCCAGCCCGACCGGCCCGCCGAAAGCGAGTCCGATGAGCGTTGCCCCACCCTCCAGAACCGTACGAACAATCCACACGGGTTTGCCGAATTTCTTCACCGAACCAGTCATCAGTCCGTCACGCGGCCCCGGCCCGAGACGCGCGCCAATGTAGACACCGGTTCCCAGCGCGATGATGGCCATGCCGAGGACGTACCACCCGATTTGCCCGAAAATTCCCCAATCTGCGGCTGAAGGAACAAAACGAAGCGATAAGTCGATAAAAGGTCCGATGAGGAGCGCATTAAAGATGGTGCCGAGTCCAGGCTTTTGCTTGAGCGGTATCCACAGCAGCAGGATCAGGGCGCTTGCGAGAACGGTCGCCAACCCGAAGCTCAGCCCCGTGACGTTCGCCAAGCCTTGCCCGAAAACGTCCCACGGCGCGAGACCAAGAGTCGCACGGATCTGAAATGCGATTCCGAGCCCAAAGAGGTAAAGACCGATGATGAGTCGAACCAGAACGAGTGGTTTCGGAAAGTCGATGGTCGCCATGTGATCGGCTATTCGTCGAAGTAGCCGGTGTCGCCCACCAGCCGCGTGTTATCGGCCGGAACCGGCTCAACCGCGGCTAGAGCGATTTCCGCGGCGAATTCCGCGACGTTGTACAACTTCCCCACCGCTTCCTTGCGGGCGTCGATGGTTCCGGGGTTCGCGCGGTCCAACAGCGTTGCGGTGACGGTTCCCTCGATCATGTCTGCCGACACGACGACAAAGCCAATCCCGTCCGCCTCGAGCGACGGAATCATGTCGCGCAGCGCGTCTTCGCCGGCACGCTTGGACAACGCAACCGGGAGGTATTCGGGCATGGTGTCGACCGTGCGAATGAAGTGAGCCTGGTGGCTGGTGACGAAAACAATTCGCGAGCCGTCGTGAAGAAGCGGTCGCAGGGTCTGCAGGGCGTTCACCTGTGCGTCACGGTTGAGTCGCATCGCGTAATCATCACCTTTGCCGGCTTCCATGCCGCCGGACGCGTTGAGTACGAGGATGTCGAGCCCACCGAATTCTCTCTGCAGGGTATCGCGAAGCGCAGTGATCGAGTCGTAATCCGTGAGGTCGGCTCCGACGACGATTGCTTCCCCACCGTTTTCGCGGATTCCCGCTGCAACCTTTTCGGCACGGACTTCTTTGTCTCGGAAGTTGATGGCGACCTTGGCGCCTGCCTCGGCGAAAAATCCGACGGTTTCTGCACCGATTCCGCGGGACGAACCCGTTACAAAGGCGGTCTTTCCCGCGAGTTGGCCGGGCTTCAAGGGGTTTGCACTCATGGGGCAAAACTATCACGCAATCTCGGCGTGATACCGTGCCCGCATGACGTTCCGCGCTGCTGAACACCCCTATTTCGCGGGGTCGACTCCTCGAGTGTTCGCTCACCGCGGTCTCCACCTCAATGCACCCGAGAACACGGCGGGATCATTCCGGGCGGCAATTGCGGCGGGCGCGACCTTCATCGAAACGGACGTCGTCGGTTCGAAGGACGGGTTCGCCATCATTTCGCACGACACGACGCTCGACCGAATATCGACCCGAACCGGACGTGTATCTGACCACACCGCAGCCGAGCTCGCTGACATTGATCTGGGCGGTGAGGGGTTCCTTACGCTCGCACAGGCTTTCGAGCAGTTTCCGGTCACACGCTTCAACATCGACGTCAAAGACGAGACCGCGATTGACGGTGTCGTTCGAGCGGTCACTGACGCCGAGGCGCTCGATCGCGTGCTCATCACGTCGTTTAGCGCTCAGCGTCGTCGCGCAACCATGGCCCGCTTGCCTGGTGTTGCGAGCAGCGCGTCGGCGACAGAGTTCTTGGTTATCGCTGCGGCGGCTCGTCTGGGTTTGACCCCTCCCCTCCCCCTCGTTCACGCTCTACAAATTCCCGTACGCGCGAACGGAATCACCTTCGTGACCGAGCAAATGGTCCAGCGCTACCACCGCGCAGGTCTCGAGGTTCACGTCTGGACCGTCAACGACGAAGTGACGATGCGTCGGTTGCTAAGGCTCGGGGTTGACGGAATTGTCACGGATAGAGCCGATATTGCGCTCGGCGTGGTCAATTCCTAGATTCATAGCCAATTCTTTACTTTCGCTCAGGAATATCTCGGCGAGTTCTGGCTTTATAAGAGGTAGGCCACAAGCCGAAGGAGAACACAATGAGCAATAAACGCATGCAGGGCACGCGTCTCGGATCAATTAGCTCGGAAACCGAAGAGGGCGTCGAGTTCGTCGATCGCCAAAACGTCACATTCCGCACAGCGGATGGCGAGGAATTTGTTGTCACCTTTATGACGGGCGTAGAACTCCCCTATGACTGGCGTTCACCTCGGTCGAGCAACATTGGTCGCCGCCTCGATGCCAAGGGCAAGCCGATTCAGGGCGATGACCCCAACGCGCCAACTCCGGCAGCACCGACCGTCACTCACTGGGAACAGTTGATGAAGCGGCGCACCATCGAAGAACTCGAAATTATCCTTCACGACCGCATCATCGCGATGCGCGAGAGCGGCCAGCTCGACCTTGGTTCGCTTCGTAAATCGGCCTAACGACCGCGAATCCAACGGCCAATTCCCCAACCCGTGATTCGGGCGAATGCCTCGACGACAATTCCGAGGTGCATTTTCGATGTGCCTGACGCGCGTTCGACGAACGTGATGGGATGTTCGATAACCGTTCCCCCATCTGATTCGACGCGGTCGGCGATTTCAATCTGAAAGCAGTATCCGCTCGAGGCGATGGTCTCGAGATGGAGTTGGCGCAGCGTCGCGACTCTGATTACGCGAAAACCCGAGGTCATGTCCTGGATTTTCGACCGTAACGCGAGGCGGGCGTAGGAGTTTCCCGCGCGGGAAATCGTTTGGCGAACCACGCTCCAACCATCGACCCGACCGCCACGCACCCACCGCGACCCTATGACGAGATCGGCAGTCACGCCACGAGCAATCCCGAGCAGAGTCGGAATCACGGCGGGGTCGTGCGAGCCATCGGCGTCGATTTCGACCACCCATGCGTAATCACGCTCAAACGCCCACCGAAAACCAGCGATGTATGCCGGCCCGAGACCGGATTTTCGGTCACGATGAAGCACGTGAACGCGGGAATTCGTTAAGGCGTAGGTGTCGGCGAGTGAGCCGGTGCCATCCGGCGAATTGTCATCGACGACGAGAACGTCAGCATCTGGTGACGAAGCGACGATCCGATCCAGAACCGTAGCGAGCGAATCGATCTCGTTGTAGGTCGGAACGATAATGAGCGCGTCGCTCACGCGGCACGCTTTCGACGCAATCCGATCGTCGGCACGAGCCCCATCACGATGAGAGCCCACTCCATTGGAAGC
>WLEN01000061.1 GCA_009704225.1 Actinomycetota bacterium
GGTTGGTCACGTCACGGCGACCGGAACTGACGTCGTTGACACTGCGTCTCGGGCGCGCGCCGTGGCGGAAATCTTTCATGCCGACATTTAGCATGGAGAGGTGAGCACGCCACTCGTCGCCATCGTTATGGGATCCGACTCGGATTGGCCGACGATGAGCGCCGCCAAGGAGATTCTGGAACAATTTGGCGTCGCGCTAGAAGTCCAGGTGCTGAGTGCTCACCGCACCCCTGAGGCCATGATTGAGTGGGGCAAACAGGCCCGCTCAAATGGTGTCTCGGTGATAATCGCGGGCGCAGGGGGCTCCGCTCATCTGCCAGGGATGCTCGCCTCGGTCACGAGTTTGCCGGTAATTGGCGTTCCTATTGCGTTGTCTCAGTTGGACGGGCTCGATTCGCTGTTGTCCATCGTGCAAATGCCTGGTGGTGTTCCCGTCGCTACCGTGTCAATCGGAAACTCGACCAACGCCGCGTTGCTCGCGGTTCGTATGTTGTCAATTTCGAGTGACGGGCTCGCCGCGCAGTTAGATGAATACTCGTTGTCCCTGGCTGACCTCGTCGCCGAGAAGAACGCTGCACTCAAAGATTCGCTCTCGTGAGCCTGACATCACCGATTCGTAACCCAAACCTTCACGACGGTGCAGTAATGCGCCGTCGGGCGTGGTGGCTCATCATCATGTCGTTGTGCATTCCGGGTTCGGCACAGTTGCTCGCGGGAAATCGTCGACTCGGACGAATCCTGTTTGGCACGTGGGCGGTCGTGTTCCTCATCGGACTCGCAACGCTTGTGTCCTATCTTCTCGCAGCGGGGGTCACTGTCGGTTTCTGGGTGTCGTATTGGGGGTTACTCGGAATGCAGGTGATTCTGGTTGTACTCGGACTCATCTCGTTCGTTGCCGCCTTCGACACTTTTCGATTGGTTCGGTTCGTTCATGTCCCTAGCCGGACTCGCCTCTGGGTCGCGATTTTCACGATTGTCGCGATGTTTGTGCCTGCGGGCGGAGCCGCCTATGCGACGTACCTCGCTGGCGTTACGAGAGACACGATTGCAGGTATTTTTGCCGATGCGCCAACGGTCGAGCCGATCGAGGGAAAGTACAGTTTCATGTTGCTCGGAGGAGATGCTGGGGCTGACCGGATTGGCCTTCGACCAGACTCCGTCAGTCTTGTCACCGTCGACGCGGATACGGGCCAAATCGCTGTGGTGGGAATTCCGCGAAATTTGTACAACGCTCCGTTCGTTCAGGATTCGCCGATGCGTGCCGAGTGGCCAGGCGGGTTCAATTGCGGCGATGAGTGCCTGTTCGCGTATATCTATCCGTGGGCGGAAAATCATGCAGAGCTTTATCCGGAAGCGGTCGCGGCTGGATCGTCGCCGGGCGTCGAAGCCATGCGGGATTCCGTCGAAGCAATCACCGGAATCCCCGTCCAGTTCTACGTGCTCATAGACATGCGCGGATTTACCGGACTCATCGATGCTCTCGGTGGGGTAGACATTCTCATTGAGGAGCGAGTGAACGTGTGTGTCGTGGGGGAGCCCATTACCGACAGTTTTCCTGCCGGCGCGACTCATCTCAACGGTGGTCGCGCACTGATGTACGCCCGTACCCGTTGCGACTCGAACGACTACGAGCGCATGGGTCGCCAGCGCCAATTGGAAGAAGCAATCCTGCGTCAGGTCAAACCGACAACGGTGCTGACCCAGTTTCAGCAACTTGCGTCCGCAGGCAAAGCGCTCGTCGTCACCGATTTACCTCAGTCGATGGTGGGACTCATGGTTGACCTCGGAACGAAGGCCCGCAAGTTACCGATTCTCCGAGCGGAATTGGTCCCGCCCATTTTCGACCAGGTGTACCCCGACTTTAGGTTGGCTCACGAGATCGTCCGTGAAACCGTATTCCCGCCGCTCGCAACCCCGACTCCGACGACCCAACCGTAGCGGGGCTAGACCGAAAAATCGGCGCGCAACGCTTTTCGAAGTGCTTCGCGCCACGGGGGCATTTCGGGGAGCCCCGCAGACTGTGCGGCGGCGTCACCGAGAACGGAATAAGCAGGACGCGGCGCTGGACGTACGAATGCGTCAGAGGTGGTTTGTCCGACGAGTGCTATCGGCGCACCGACTTCCTCGTAGATCGCGACTGCCAGATCCCACCATGAACACGCACCGGAATTCGTCGCGTGATAGGTCCCCGGGGCAACGTCAAGAAGCAGGCGAATGCGTTCGGCAAGATCTCGGGTCCAGGTCGGCTGACCAATTTGGTCGGTGACGACACTCACGGGGTCCCCCGCGCGGGCTTTGGCCAGCATTGTCGCCATAAAACTGGGTCCACCCGCGCCATAGAGCCAGGCCGTCCGGACAACGGTCGCCCCGTCCGGGTGTGCTGATCGCACGGCGAGTTCACCCTCGAGCTTGCTTCGTCCGTAGGCGGACCGAGGATTCGTCGTCGCGTTCTCGGCATAAGGGCTCGTGGCGAGACCGTTAAACACGTAATCGGTTGACACCTGAACGAGGCGTGCACCTGTGTCTGCGCATGCCAACGCCACGTTGTGTGCACCGCGAGCATTGATGTCCATAGCAATGGTTTCGTTGAATTCGGCTTCATCGACGGCGGTAAACGCGGCCGCATTAATGACAGCCACTCGTCCGGCCACCGCGCGCTGAACAGCACTCGCATCGGTGATGTCGAGGTCCGCATGGGAGACGAGTTCAGCGATATCACCGAAGACGTCACCCAAAGCGGTTGCGAGCATTCCACCGCCGCCGGTTACAAGAATTGGTGCAGTCATCACGATCTCCCTCGTCCTTCAGCGTAGTGCGGCAATAGGCTGGGCGAGTGAAGAAAGCGTCTGCTCAACCGCTCGTTCTCGTGGACGCAACGGCGATCAGTGCACAGCGAGGCGGTGTCGGACGTTATGTCGAGGAACTAGTCCGTGAGTCGGTCCTCGCGGGTCTCTCACTTGTCGTGGTGTGCCAGCCACGCGATCAGAAGGCGTTTGCGGACATGGACTGCGATCTTGTTGTCGCTCCTCGTCGTGTACAGACCGTACCCCTGAGATTCCTGTGGGAGCAGATCGGGTTGCCCTCGCTCGCACGACGACTTCGAGCCACAACGATCCATTCGCCGCACTATACGTTCCCGTTGTTTACGCGCCGTCACCGCGTCGTGACCATTCACGATCTCACCTTCTGGTCGCACCCCGATCGTCATTCAGCGGTGAAGAGGTTGTTTTTCAAATTCTGGATTGTGGCATCCGCTCGCATGGGTATTGACGTCATCGTCCCGTCCGCGGCCACTGGGGAGGAATATCAGCGTGTCGCCCGTGCGAGCAAGGATCGCATCACGGTGGCGTTTCACGGGGTCGACCGAAACACGTTCCACCCGCCGACATCTCGCGCTGTTGCCAAGTTTGCGCGGGCAAACGGTGTGGCGTCATGGATAGCGTTCCTCGGCACGATTGAGCCGCGCAAAAACGTGGTGCCCCTCATCGAGGGTTACCAACTCGCAACACGTGACATGGCGAAACGGCCGAGCCTGCTTCTGGCCGGCGCACCAGGCTGGGACGGCGCGGTGGATGGCGCTATTGCCCGCGCCGTTGACCACGGATACGACGTGCGACACCTCGGGTACATCCCGCTCGACGAACTGCCGGCATATCTGGGTGGTGCAATTGTGGTCACGTATCCCAGCGAAGGAGAAGGTTTTGGTCTTCCTGTGCTCGAAGCCATGTCGTGTGGTGCGCCTGTGCTGACGTCTCGCTCACTGTCGCTCCCCGAGGTTGGCGGAGACGCAGTCGCATACGCCGAAACTACGCCAGAGGGAATCGGACGTGCGTTGACCGAGCTGTTGGCAGACGCGCCACGCCGAACCTCATTGGGGGCGGCAGCTGTGACTCGAGCTGCTCAGTTCACCTGGACCGCATGCCTCGCGGCTCATCGCTCAGTGTGGGACCTCTAGGTCAGTTCTTCGAACACCGACTCGAGTCGAGCCGCGCTCGCGTCCCACGAGAACTGGGCCGCACGGGCCATTCCGCGTGAGGCGAGGTCACGTCGAAGTGTTTCGTCGTTCAACCCCGTTAGAGCCTCAGCGAGCTTGATGGTTCCGTTTTTGCCGTGTACATCAACTGCGATAGCGGATTGACCAGCGACCTCACGGAGCGCTTCAGCGGTCGAATGGACGACGGGAACGCCCAACGACATTGCTTCGAGCACAGGGAGCCCGAAACCTTCCTCGATAGAGGGCACGACAAGTCCGCGAGAAGCGGAAAGGACGGCAGCAAGATCGGAATCACCGAGTCGACCTAACGCGTGGACCCGGTGCGGTGCAATTCCCGTGCGGGTGACAAGGTCGTCGACGCTCACGCCACCCCAACCCTGGGGTCCAATGACTACAAGCGAAAGTCCCTCGATGGTGGCGAGCGCGACGAGGAGTTGCTCGAGTCCTTTGCGCGGTTCGAGTGTTCCCACAAACGTGATGTACACGTCCGGAAGCCCCAAGGCGAACCTGCGGTTCTCGGAGTCGACGGGCACAATCAAGTCGGATGTCGGCGCGCCACCGATGACACGAATGCGATCCCCGAGTGACAGGAAAGTCGAAATCCGTGAGGCGACCGCGTCTGTTGGAACGACAACGATGTCCGCAAAGCGTTGAGCGCGTTCCCCCATTGCGCGGTGCCACCGCGCGCCCCGGCTCGTCAACGTTTCGGGATGGGTCCACGGAACAGCGTCATGAATCGTGACAATGTGCTGACCGTATTCGGCGAGTGGCGCAAAAAGGCTGGGGGAATAGGTGACCTCGTGCTTTGGGACAGCCACTCCGCGCTCCCACGCTCGTGCGAGAACTGCTCGCGGAAAAGGTGACACATTGACGCCCTCGAGCAAAGGAATGAATCCCTCGATTTGGCGAACCGCGTCATGTGATACTCGGGGGACAAATCCGACAAGTGACCGGATGCCATCGACCCGCGCCGTGAGAGCACGTACCAAGTTGAGCGCGTAGCGCCCGATACCGCCAGGGACGGGTGCGACGACTTGGTCAAGTATCACGGTGGTCGTCTTCATCGCTTAACCCGCTGTCGTTACTATGGTCACGTGGACATTCAACCATTAGGCATCGAGGGTGCGTGGCGTATTACCCCACAAATTTTCGGAGATGCGCGTGGTTCGTTTTCTGAATGGTTCCGAGGAGAC
>WLEN01000062.1 GCA_009704225.1 Actinomycetota bacterium
ACCCGGGTCAAGAAACGGTGTCCAAGATTCACAACGTCGGGCACCCGCCGAGGCGACTCGTACGACTCCACCTCGACGGTTCGGATTCGGTATTTGTCGAGGCGTCCGACCCCGTCTGGTCGGGGGGCGACCTGGTCGGTAAGGTCACCACTGCCGGATATCACTTCGAAGACGGTCCCGTGGCGCTCGCAGTCATCAAGCGAAACGTGGACGTCACGGCATTGTTGACTGTCGTCCATGATGACCATCCGTTGACCGCCACCCAGCAGGTTCTCGTGCCACCCAGCGCGGGCGCTACCGCCGCGGAGCGACTGCGTCCCAGTCGACCGTAATCTCGCCGAGACGCCACGACGCAGCGGTTGCCTGAACCGGCCAACCTGAAGCCTTCATGGCCCGAACGGCCGCCATCCATCGCTGCCTGGGCGAATAAACCTGCAACGGTGCAGAGAGCGTCCAATGATGATCGAGGTCCCTGAAGAACCGATGGATTTCTTCACCCTCGACGTTTCGATGAATGAGCGCTTTGACCAAACGCTCGGCAGCAATGCTGGGCATTTCCATATCCGCTAGGCGAAGAGCGACAGTGAACGATTCGGGTCCGTTCGCGCCGAGTGAAACCCACGTCGCCACGCGGCCGATTTCGTCGCAGGTTCCATCGAGGAAGATTCCGCCCGAGGAGAGCCGCGTTTGAATTCGCGCCCAAATTTCGGTGACCTCCGACTCGTCGTATTGACGCAGCACGTTAAAGGCGCGAATGACGTCTGCGGTGCGATTCTCGGGAAGAGGAATTTCAAAACCGCCACGGACGAACGAGACCCGATCGGTTGCGCTCGCTTGGGCACTCGATACTCGTTCGGGGTCAATTTCGACGCCGACCACGCGAAGTCCGGGCTGGACGGCCGCAAGCCGGTCAGCCAATTCGAGCGTCGTGTGCGGCAGTGCTCCGTAACCGAGATCAACGACGAGTGGGTCGTGCATTGCGCGAAAACGCGGGTGACGAGACAACCATCGGTCTGCGCGCCGAAGGCGGTTCGTGCCCGTCGTTCCGCGGGTGATTCGTCCGACTACCACCCCACCATTCTGGCTCGTTAGGCTAATGAACATGACTCACACGCTGATTTTGCTTCGTCACGGAAACTCGATCTGGAACCAGAAGAACCTTTTCACTGGCTGGGTTGACGTTCGGCTGTCGGAGCAGGGTGTGGCAGAGGCAACGCGTGCCGGGGAACTTCTCGCACAGAGCGGGCTGAAACCCGATGTTCTGTACACGAGCGTTCTGACCCGTGCAATTCAGACGGCGAACATCGCCCTCGACACCGCTGACCGTCTCTGGATTCCGGTGAAGCGATCCTGGCGACTCAATGAGCGTCACTACGGTGCTCTGCAAGGACTGGACAAGGCGCAGACCCTTGAAGAATTTGGGCCAGAACAGTTCCAATTGTGGCGTCGGTCGTTCGATGTTCCGCCGCCCGCTCTGGATGACAACTCAGAGTTTTCCCAGGCACACGATGAGCGATACGCCGATCTCGGCGCGGACCTTCCGCGCACAGAATCACTGTCTCTCGTCATTGACCGCATGCTTCCGTATTGGACGAGCGATATTGCTCCGGACATCCGTGCTGGAAAGACCGTGTTGATAACGGCCCATGGAAATTCGCTTCGGGCGCTCGTCAAACACCTCGATGGCATCAGTGACGACGCGATCGCCGAGTTGAATATCCCAACCGGAATTCCGCTGGTCTATCAGCTTGACGACACCTTGACACCCATCGGCGCGGGCGAATACTTGGACCCTGAGGCGGCGGCAGCCGGCGCGGCCGCCGTGGCGAACCAGGGGAAGAAGTAGTGGCCTACTAGCCCTCGGGGGTGGCGGACGGAGTTGCGGATGGAGTAACCACCGGCTCTGGAACAAACAACGACGGTGCATACGGAGCGTAAAGCTCGTAGGTACCGTCGAGCACGGGGATTGACATCATCACGCCATCTTGTCCGCCGTACTGAAAATAGATGTCGACGTATTGGCCGGCCTTGAGCGCAGTTCCGATCGCGATGGCTGGGTTGTCGTCAGCAAGTCCGACCTTGGTGAGGCCCTCGTTGGCGATCACCGTGAGGTCGATTGGGGTGTCGGTCCGGAACTCAACGGTGAGGTACTGCACATTCGTCGTGTCATTGACAATCGTGGCGACAAGCGAAGCATCGCCCGACTCGTCGGTGATGACGAGCACGTTGCGCAATTGCAACCCACCGACGTTGACATTGAGTCCGTCGCCTGCCGAATAAGGCTTCAGAGTGGCGGAGTCGACAAAGATGCCGCATCCGGCGGTTCCCAGCAACAACGTTGCGGCGAGAGCGGTACTGGCAAGTGCGCGAATAGTCACGACAAATCCTTATTGAGTGGGAGGGTAATTTCGTGACCAGTCTAGCGGAGTGGGCAACGGCGCCCGGCGGGAATATTCAAGGTGGTCGCCTGTGGTAAAATTGAATTTCTGCTAAAGGAGAACCAACTACATGGCATTCAAAGTCGGCGAAACTGTCGTTTATCCCCACCACGGTGCGGCAAAGATTATCGCAATCACCACTCGTGATTTTCAGGGCGAACAGCAGAAATTCCTCAAGCTTCAGGTTTCTCAGAGCAACCTCGAAATCATGGTTCCCGAAAGCAAGGTCGAAGACGTCGGTGTTCGTGACGTCATTGACAAGGCCGGACTCAAACTCGTCTTTGGTGTCCTTCGCGACCCGATAGTCGAAGAGCCCGCTAACTGGTCTCGTCGGTACAAGGCAAACCTTGAAAAGCTCGCGTCAGGTGATGTCATCAAGGTGTCCGAGGTTGTCCGTGACCTGTGGCGTCGTGAACAAGATCGTGGATTGTCGGCGGGTGAAAAGCGCATGCTGGCAAAGGCCCGTCAGATTCTCATTTCGGAACTCGCCCTCGCCGAAAAGACGGATGAGGAACGCGCCTCGAACCGTCTCGACGAGGTCCTCGCCTCTTAATCACCCATGCCAACGGTCGGAATCGTCATCGTTGCGGCCGGTTCGGGCGTGAGGCTCGGACGCGGAATCCCCAAGGCGTTCGTCGACATTGATGGAACGACCATGCTCGCCAGAGCGCTCGACGTGGTGCGAGGCGTCAGCCCCACCGCGTTGGTCATCGCCGGCCCGCCCGCACACCTCGATGCCGTGAGGGCGATCGTTAACGATGCGGGAGTCACCGCAACGGTCGTTGCTGGCGGCGAAACTCGGACGGACAGCGTTCGACGTGCCATGGCGGTGATGCCGGGTGTCGATGTTGTGCTGATTCACGATGTCGCTCGTTTTGGTGCACCGATTGACGTTTTCGACCGCGTCATTGCCTCTGTGGTGAAAACGAACGATGCCGCCGTTCCGGTCCTACCCGTCGCGGACACCATCGTTGTCGCTGACGAAGGCATCGTGACGGAAAACACGGAGCGCGCGCGTCTCTATCGCGTGCAAACCCCGCAAGGCTTCCCTGGCGCGGGATACGCCGCGGCGATCGCCGACACAATTGGGGACTTCACCGATGACGCGAGTATCTGGCGCGGAACTGGGGGAACCGTTCGGACGGTTGCCGGAGACGAACGTTCACACAAGATCACCGTCGAGGCAGACCTCGCGTCTCTGGCCGGGTCAATTCGGGTCGGACTCGGAACCGATACTCATGCGTTCGGCGATTCGGAACCGTTGTGGTTGGGTTGCCTCGAATGGCCAGGCGAAGCCGGCCTGTCCGGGCATTCTGACGGGGACGCTGTCGCCCATGCACTCTGTGACGCCCTGTTGTCTGGTGCGGGCCTCGGCGACATCGGCACGGTGTTCGGGACGGACGATCCCCGATATTCGGGTGCTCGCGGCGACGTGTTTCTTCGCGGGGTCCTCGACAAGCTCGCGGAAATTGGTTTGGCGCCCCGATCGGCGTCTGTTCAGATTGTAGGAAACCGACCGAAAATCGGGCCGAGACGAGTCGAAATCGAGCACACACTCACCGGCATCCTCGGAGCACCCGTCTCGGTCAGCGCGACAACAACCGACGGATTGGGCTTCACCGGTGAGGGCAAGGGAATCACCGCCATCGCGATCGCTCACGTCGCCGCACGATAACGCTCGGTAACATGGGCAAGTGCCCATCCGTCTGTTCGATACCGTCTCGCAATCCTTGCGCGACTTCGAACCGCGTGTTCCCGGTCAGGTGGGTATCTACGTGTGTGGGCCGACGGTTCAGTCCGAACCGCACATCGGACACCTTCGCAGTGCTCTCGTTTACGACCTGTGGCGCCGTTGGTTAACGTACCGAGGTTTCACGGTGACGCTCGTTCGGAACGTCACCGACATCGACGACAAAATCTTGGCCGTGGCTGGAACCGAGGAATGGTGGGCGCTCGCAGCACGAATTGAACGTGCGTTTGACACCGCAGCCGCGGCGCTGGGAATCCTGCCTCCGACCATTGAGCCGCGGGCGACCGGGCACATCGGGGACATGATCACGCTCATTTCTCGATTGATCGACCGCGGGCACGCCTACGCTGCCGCCGATGGTTCAGGGGATGTGTATTTCTCTGTCGCATCATGGTCTGATTACGGCCAACTGACACGGCAGTCGCCCGACGAGGTCGAATCGGATGAGGCCAATTCCGAGCGAGGAAAGTTGGACCCGCGTGACTTCGCGCTCTGGAAAGGCCGTAAAGATTCCGAGCCGGCAACGGCATCGTGGGAATCCCCGTGGGGCCGTGGTCGACCCGGCTGGCACATTGAGTGTTCCGCCATGGCAACCCGCTATCTCGGGTCTGGGTTCGACATCCATGGCGGAGGGCTTGACCTCCGATTCCCACATCATGAAAACGAACTCGCACAGTCGCGCGCAGCCGGAGACGACTTTGCCACGACCTGGCTTCACAATGGGCTCGTCACGATGAACGGGCACAAGATGTCCAAGTCGGTCGGAAACGTGATGGGAGCAGAAGATTTGTTGTCGCAGACTGATTCGGCGACGGCTCGATACTTTCTCCTCGCTCCGCACTATCGCTCAACGATGGACGTCCACGAAGGGTCGCTCGCGGAAGCCGCCGCGGCATGGGATCGAATTCGCGGGTTTGCTCGTCGGACCGCTGACCTCGTCACCGCCGCCCCCGAGGTACCTGACGCTTTCGCGGCCGCAATGGATGATGACCTCGCCG
>WLEN01000063.1 GCA_009704225.1 Actinomycetota bacterium
AAGAATGTCGACCTCGAAGTTCTCGCGCGCAAGACCCCCGGCTACACAGGCGCAGATCTGGCCAACGTCATCAACGAAGCCGCGCTTCTCACTGCTCGTCAGGGCAAGACCGAATTGACCAACGAAACTCTCGACGAGGCCGTCGACCGTGTCATGGCTGGCCCGCAGAAACGTTCGCGGATCATGAAGGACAAGGAACGGCTCATCACCGCGTATCACGAAGGTGGTCACGCTCTGGCGGCGGCCGCAATGCGCCAGACCGACCCCGTGACGAAGGTCACGATTCTTCCCCGTGGGCGCGCTCTCGGCTACACGATGGTGATGCCACTCGACGACAAGTATTCGATCACCCGCAACGAACTGCTCGACCAGTTGGCCTACGCCATGGGCGGGCGAGTCGCCGAAGAAATCGTCTTCCACGACCCAACAACGGGTGCGTCGAACGACATCGAAAAGGCGACCGGAATCGCTCGCCGCATGGTCACCGAGTTCGGAATGTCTACCGTGGTGGGGTCCGTGAAATTGGGCTCGGGCTCTGGCGAGATGTTCCTTGGTCGTGACGTGGGGCACCAGCGCGATTACAGCGACGGTGTCGCTGAACGGGTTGACGCGGAGGTTCGCGCACTCATCGACACGGCGCGTGACGAGGCATGGACAGTGCTGACGGCCAACCGCCCAATTCTCGACCAGCTCGCGAAGGAACTGCTCGAGAAGGAAACGCTCGACCACAATCAGCTTGCGACAATTTTCGCCAAGGTCAAGAAACTGCCCGAACGTCCCGTGTGGAAATCAAACCCTAAGCGTCCCGTGTCGACAAAGGGACCGATTAAGGTTCCGGCGCGCATCGCGCTCGATTCGGACGCGTCGACACCGGCTAAGTCGACCGCGAAGACGAAGCCTGCTGCACAAGCAAAGCCGGCAGTCAAGGCACAGTCCTCGACCGCAGTAAAGCCCGCGGCCAAGCGGACGAAGCCGGCCGCGAAGTAGTTTTCATGGCCATCGATCGGGACCGCATCGCCGCGGCTGTGAGGGAAATCCTTGTGGCCATCGGCGAAGACCCATCACGTGACGGATTGCGCGAGACGCCCGTTCGAGTCGCCGACGCGATGGCAGAACTCTATGCGGGCGTCGGCGCGGACGCGACCGAGGGGCTGCGCGATAGCGCGTCGACCGCTGATGTTGTGTCGCATGACCCCGTCATCGTCCGCGACCTCTCTTTCCGTTCGATGTGCGAACATCACCTACTGCCGTTTCACGGTGTCGCCCACATCGCGTATGAACCAACCGACACGGTCGTCGGTCTTGGGCGCTTGGCTCGAGTGCTTGACACGATTTCGTCCCGACCCCAGGTTCAGGAACGAATCGGTATCGAGATCTGTGACGCGCTTACGGCCGGCGTCGGAGCGAGCGGAGCGCTCGTTGTTCTCGACGCTCGTCATGATTGTGTCTCGGCTCGTGGAGCCAAGCAGACCGAGGCATCGGCCGTTACCGTCACCGCGACCGGAAGCTTTGCTCTCGAACCAACCCGTTCCGCGCTCCTCACTCTGATTGGCCGGGGAGATGGCTAACCGTCCCCTCGTTTTCGGTGTCCTCAACGTCACGCCGGATTCGTTCAGTGACGGTGGGCTATGGGATTCGCCAGACAGTGCAATCGAGCACGCGCGTGCGATGGTGGCGGATGGCGCTGATGTCATTGATGTCGGGGGAGAATCGACTCGCCCCGGCGCGTCACGAATCGGCGATGACGAAGAGCGCCGTCGAGTCGAACCCGTGATTCGCGCTCTGGTCGCAGACGGCATTTCGGTGTCGCTTGACACGATGCGAGCCGACACCGCACGGCTCGGAATCGACCTTGGCGTCGATTACATCAACGATGTGTCAGGTGGACTGTCAGACCCCGCAATGCTCGGCGTCGTCGCCCACAGCGACGTGACGTACATCGCGATGCACTGGCGCGGCGACAGCGATGTCATGGATGGGAACTCCACCTACGGCGACGTCACTCGCGACGTTCTGACTGAGCTACGCGCGCGAATCGACGCGGTTCTTGCGGCCGGGGTTACACCAGGGAAACTGTGGATTGATCCGGGGCTCGGATTCGCCAAAACCGCCGTCCACAACTGGCAACTACTGCGGGACCTTAACCAGTTCGCCGCATTGGGGCATCCGGTTCTTGTCGGGGCGTCACGCAAGCGATTCCTCGCGCCGTTCGGCGAACAACCCGCCGACCGCGATCAGGCGACCGCAATCATCAGCGTCCTTTCCGCCGAGGCGGGTGTGGCCGCGGTTCGTGTTCACGATGTTGCTCGAACGGTGGAGGCCCTTGACGTCCGAAACTCCTGGTGGGGAGGTGCCGGATGACCGACGAGATTCGCCTGCGTGGGCTTCGGGCCTTCGCGCACCACGGTCTGTTCGATGACGAACGCGCCAATGGCCAAGAATTCGTTATCGACGTCGACGCGCGTGTTTCCCTGTCGGGTTTGGGCGATGACATCGAGCAGACGATTCATTACGGTGAACTCGCGGTCGCCATCGTCGAGGCAGTCGAGACCAACCCGGTAGACCTCATTGAAACCGTCGCCGAGCGTGTCGCCGATATCGTTCTGGGGTTTGGAGCACTCTCCACTCGGGTCGAGGTTCACAAGCCCAGCGCGCCAATTACCGTGCGGTTCGATGATGTGTCTGTCGTGATTGAACGGGCTCGACCGTGATCCGCGCCGTCATCGCGATGGGTGCAAACCTGGGAGACCGCTCCGACACAATCGCGTCCGCGATCGAACGCCTCGGCGCGACCGACGGTGTTGACCTTGTCGCCGTGTCCGAACTCGTTGAGACCGTTGCGATTCGACCGGACGGGCCTGACGACACCCACCCCAACTACCTCAACGGTGTCGCGATCGTCGACACGACACTTTCTGCCGCGAGTCTTCTCGCGGTCCTGCACTCAATCGAAGACGACCACGGGCGGACCCGCACCGAACGCTGGGGCGACAGGACTCTCGACCTCGACCTGATCGTGTTCGGCGACGTGATCGAAGACGGCAACATCGTCATTCCACACCCGCGCGCGCACGAGCGTTCGTTTGTGCTTGGGCCGTGGCTTAGCCTCGACCCTGATGCGGCTATCCCCGGGCGAGGACTCGTGCGCGAGCTACCAGCGGCGGTGTCCGCGTGAAAAAGACGAATCCGCTATTCCTCGTTGGGCTCACTCCGTTTGCGTTCGGCGTCGGGTTCGCGCTCGACTGGGTGCTCGTCAGCACCGGCCGAACCGCAGTTCCCGTTCCGTGGACGCTGTCGATCTGTCTCGTCCTCATCGGCATGGCGGTGCTTGCGCTCGGCGCGCGCGTTCGCTGGGCGGTGAAACCGGTCAAGGGCCGCCGCATCGATCCCATCGCCGCGGTGACGATTGTTCAACTGGCCAAGGCTTCGGCGCTCGGCGGAACGCTGTTCTTCGGTGCGACCGTCGGGCTACTCGCGTTCTCGACATCGAGACCCGTTGTCGTCGATGCCGTTATCCCTTCTAACATTGGCGGTGTCGTAGCATCACTCGTGCTCGTTGCCGCAGCGCTGGTCGCTGAGTGGTGGTGCGTGTTGCCCCCCCAAGACCCGGACGGAGAACCCGCATGATGACGCCAGGTCGACTCGAGGTCGGACTCGTCGGAACTGCGCCGGAACTCGCGATCATTGGGCTTGCACTTGCTGGAGCTGGACATTTCCCGTGGACCATCACCGAGCCCGCCCCAGCCGACCGCGAGCGGGTTGTTTCGTTGTTGCGAGGGGTGTCCGTTCAATCGCCCGCGGAGGTCGTCGCGGCCACCCAGCTGGTGATTATTGGGGCTGGCGAGGGTGAGACGGTCGCCGAAATCGTCGAGTCGCTCGCCGACTCGTGGCGTCCCGGCCAGATTGTTGTGCACACCTCGGCCGAATTTGGCATCGGAGTTCTCGAGCCCGCGACCCGTAAAGGCGCGATTCCGCTCGCGGTTCACCCTGTCCTCACCTTCACGGGAACGTCGCTCGACTTGCACCGCATGAAGGACGCGTATTTCGCGGTCACGGCACCGAGTGTCGCACTGCCCATCGCCCAAGCCCTGGTCGTGGAAATGGGAGGCGAACCGTTTGTCATCGCCGAGGACGACCGCCCAGCGTATGCGGACGCGGTCGCGACCGTTGCCGAGTTTTCGCGGGCAATCGTCGACCAGTCGACGTTCCGACTCCAGGAAATCGGTGTCGAACACCCCGGTGCGGTCCTGCGCGCTCTCGCACATTCCGCAGTCGAAGAAGCGCTGCGGGCATCGTCGGACGGAGCAATCGATCCGATTGGTCGTTGGCTCGACGACACCACGTCCGATGACGACGACTGAATCCGTTCACGGCTCGACGAACCTGCCCATCGGCAGAGCACCCGAACGGTAACCTTGATAGGTACCAGAAGGGGCGCTATGACTGACGAGACCGAACTCTCGGCCGACGAGATTATCGAACAGAAGGCTGTTCGTCTCGCCAAGCGCGCCACGCTTCTCGAAACGGGTGAGGCCTACCCCGTCTCGGTTCCCGTTACCGACACCATCGGTGCGGTCCGTGCCGCTCATCAGGGTCTCGACGTTGACGTTTCGACCGGTGTGACTGCGGCCCTCGCCGGCCGAATCGTCCACTCGCGCAACACGGGCAAACTCTGTTTCGCCGCGCTGCAGTCGGGCGACGGCGAGCGCATCCAGGCGATGCTGTCCCTCGACGTTGTTGGCGAGGACGCCCTCGAACGATGGAAAGACCTTGTCGACCTCGGTGACCACGTGTTCGTCACGGGCGAAGTCATTACGTCCAAGCGCGGCGAACTGTCGATCCTCGTGTCGGAGTGGCAGATGGCGGCGAAGTCACTGTTGCCGTTGCCAAACCTGCACGCCGAACTGAACGAAGAGACGCGGGTTCGCCAGCGCTACCTCGACCTCATTGTTCGCGACCAAGCACGCCAGAACGTTGTGACCCGCGCGACCGCGATGGCGTCGCTGCGCGAGACGTTCGCCAAACACGGCTTCCTCGAGATTGAAACACCGATGCTCCAGACGATGCACGGCGGTGCTGCCGCC
>WLEN01000064.1 GCA_009704225.1 Actinomycetota bacterium
CACTAAAAGGTCTGCGCTGACGAGTTCGGCGACCAGCGCGGCAAGTCGATCGTTATCTCCGAAACGGATTTCGTGTGTCGCGACGGTGTCGTTTTCGTTGACGATGGGAAGGAATCGGAGGTCCAAAAGTTTGTTGATGGCAGATTTTGCATTCTCGCGCGTCGCATCGGATTCGAGGTCACCTGAGGTCAGCAACACTTGTGCCGCGACAATTCCGAATCGGCTGAGGCTGTCTTGGTAGCGAACCATGAGCATCGTCTGCCCAACCGCCGCCGCAGCTTGTTCGGTGACGAGGTCATTCGCCGGACGGGCCGTAAGCCCGAAGTGCGGAAGCGCCGTAGCGATGGCGCCACTCGACACGAGTACAACGTCGACGTTGCGCGAGTGTGCGCCAGCGAGAGCATCGACAATGGACGCCAACTGGTGAACGTTGTCACCGCTAATCGACGATGACCCGACCTTCACAACGATTCGCGTCGCCGCGGTCACCTCACTCCGCTTTTCCACCATCGCCCTCTTCTGACCACATTCCTGCTTCACGTTCTCGTTCCAACTCGGCCCGGGCGGCCGCTTTCGCGTCCATCCGTTCCTTGTACGACTTACGGCGATCCGACGTCGTTGCCCGATCGCTTTCATGCAGTCGAGCATCTGTCCCACGCGGACTGACCATCATCTCGGCCGCACTCGTCATCGTCGGTTCCCAATCAAACACAAAACGGTCACCGTCGCCAATGTAGACCGTAGCCCCCGGAACCGCACCGGCCTTGTAAAGGTGATCGTCGAGGTCGATCTTGGCCAAACGGTCGCTGAGATAACCGACGGCTTCCTCGTTATTGAAGTCGGTCTGTTGGACCCAGCGTTCAGGCTTGACTCCGCGAATTCGATAGGTCACATCGTCACCTCGGTGCTCAACCAGGACGGTGAGTTGCTTCTCGTCGACCGCGCGTGGACGAATGATGATTCGCTGACGCGATTCTTCTGTAGCGAGTCGTTCGGCCCGATCGGCTCCGACCATTTGGCCGATTCGAAGAGTGAGGTCGCGAAGACCCGCGCGCGTTGCCGCCGACACGGCAAAGACCTCGTACCCGAGCGCCTCGAAATCGGCGCGGACGAGTTCGGCCAGGTCGGCCGCTTCGGGAACATCAATCTTGTTGAGGACGATGAGTTGAGGGCGCTCAATCAGTGGAATCGAACCGTCGGGGACGGGGTAGGCCGCGAGTTCCCCACGTATGACGTCGAAATCACTCATCGGATCGCGCCCAGGTTCAAGGGTCGCGCAGTCGATCACGTGAATGAGAACACGGCACCGCTCGACGTGTCGAAGAAAGTCGAGCCCGAGACCCTTTCCCTCAGACGCACCCTCGATGAGTCCGGGGACATCCGCAATCGTGTAACGATATTGTTCGACGTCGACCACACCGAGATTCGGGTGCAGTGTCGTGAAGGGGTAATCCGCGATTTTCGGTTTGGCCGCCGACACAGAGGCGATCAGCGAAGACTTTCCCGCGGACGGGTAACCGACCAGGGCGACGTCGGCGACTGTCTTGAGCTCGAGAACAATATCGCCGTCCCACCCGAGCGTGCCGAGGAGGGCGAAACCGGGTGCCTTGCGCTTGAGCGATGCGAGGGCCGAATTTCCGAGGCCGCCCTGACCGCCCGGTGCAACCACGTATTCCATGTCCGGCTTGTCGAGGTCGATGAGGACCTCACCATCGACGTCCTTGACCACAGTTCCGACGGGGACCGGAAGAGTCAACGATTCGCCCTTGTGACCGCTACGGTGGTCGCCCATGCCGAAGCCACCGTTTTCGCTTGAGCGATGCGGTCGATAGTGGAAGTCGAGGAGGGTAGTGACTTGAGGATCCGACACGAGAACGATGTCGCCACCGTTACCACCGTTGCCGCCGTCGGGACCAGCAAGAGGTTTGAATTTTTCGCGCTTGACCGACACGCAACCGTTACCGCCGTGGCCAGCCTTGAGGTGGACGGTCACTTCATCGATGAACGAGACCATATGTCACCTCCTTCTCCTGCGAAAATACGACAAGGCGGGCCGAAGCCCGCCCCGCCGAGTGAAAAACTTAAGCGCTCTGAACGATGTTGATGACCTTGCGGCCACCCTTTGCACCGAACTGGACTGAGCCTGCTACGAGGGCGAAGAGAGTGTCATCTCCACCTCGGCCGACGCCAGCACCGGGGTGAAAGTGAGTTCCACGCTGGCGGACAATGATTTCGCCGGCCTTGACGACCTGGCCACCATAGCGCTTGACGCCCAAGTACTGGGGGTTCGAGTCGCGTCCGTTACGGGTGGATGACGCTCCCTTTTTATGTGCCATGTCGCTATTCTCCCTCGACTACTTGATGCTCGTAATTTTCACGCGGGTGAGGTCAGCGCGGAAGCCCTGACGCTTGTGGTAGCCGGTCTTGTTCTTGAACTTGTGAATGACAATTTTGGGGCCGCGAAGATCTTCGAGAACCTGTGCTGTGACGGTCACCTTTGCGAGCGCTGCGGCGTTCGATTCGATCTTGTCACCGTCCACGAGAAGGACAGGGGCGAGTGAAATCGAACCCTTGTCATCCGCCTTGATTCGGTCGACAGTGAGGATGGTCCCAACCTCGACCTTTTCCTGTCGCCCTCCGGCGCGCACAATCGCGTAAACCACAGTGTTGTCCTTTCGAAAACTCGGTGCGGGCCTGAATGTTGGCATTGCGCACCAAGGGTCAAGAATAGCCGAATGGTGCCGTTCAGGCAAATCCAGTTAGTCGGCGGTCGTCGATTCGCCGGTCGAGGTGTCGGATGTTGCTTTCTTGGTCGCC
The DNA here is from genome assembly GCA_009704225.1 of Actinomycetota bacterium. The sequence continues at coordinate 2,818 of WLEN01000064.1, forward strand.
CGACGCGGTCGCCGAGCGGTTCGCGCACCGGGTTCGGGTGCTTCTGGCAGCGAATCGAGTAGCGAATCGAGATCCTCAATCGTTTTACCCTTGCGGGCAACTGGTCCGCCATCGGAACTGTCATGGTTGACGGTTGCCGTTGCAATCGCGGCGAGGGCGCTCCGAGCGCTATCGGTGATCTCGTGGGTTCCTGTTTGTCCCTGTTGTTGCTTGGGCTGAGTCGTCTGTTTGCCGCGACCTCGGCGCGACGCGCCAGGTTCCGGTGAGCCCTCGACGCGCGCCTTGCCAACGGGCTCGTGGTGGATGATTAGTCCACGGCCGGCACAGACCTCACACGGTTCTCCGAACGTCTCGAGCAATCCGAGACCGAGCTTTTTCCGAGTCATTTGGACCAAACCGAGGCTTGTAATCTCGGCGACCTGGTGCTTTGTACGGTCTCGCGACAGGCATTCGATAAGCCGGCGTTGCACCAAGTCACGATTGCTTTCCAGCACCATGTCAATGAAGTCAATGACGACAATTCCACCGATATCGCGCAAACGAAGTTGGCGAACGATTTCTTCCGCTGATTCGAGGTTGTTTTTCGTAACGGTCTCTTCGAGGTTTCCCCCCGAGCCGATGAACTTACCGGTGTTGACGTCGATGACCGTCATCGCCTCGGTGCGATCGATGACGAGCGAGCCGCCCGACGGTAACCACACCTTGCGGTCGAGTGCCTTGATGATTTGCTCGTTGATGCGATAGGTGTCGAACGGGTCGGTTCCATCGTTGTGGTCGATGATTCGTTCAATCAAATCGGGTGCGACCTGCGCGAGATAATCCGAAATAACGGTTTTGGCTTCGTCACCGTGAATGATGATGTTCTGGAAATCTTCGTTGAACACGTCGCGAATGATTTTGACGAGAAGGTCGGGTTCCGAGTGCAGTAATACCGGGCCGTTGCCCTTTTCCGCCTTCTTCTGAATCGCATCCCACTGCGCCGTGAGTCGCTGAACATCGAGAGTCAACTGTTCCTCGGTTGCACCCTCGGCTGCCGTGCGCACGATGACACCGGCGTTTTCCGGCAAAACCGTCGCGAGGATCTTCTTGAGGCGCGTGCGCTCGGAATCCGGCAACTTGCGGGAAATGCCGTTGATGGAACCGCTCGGCACGTAGACGACATATCGTCCTGGGAGGCTTACTTGGCTGGTCAGTCGCGCACCCTTGTGGCCGACCGGGTCTTTCGTGACCTGCACGAGTAGCGGGTCTCCTGATTTCAGGGCCATCTCGATGCGCCGAGGCTGGTTCGCGTTTTCTTCGGTCGCCGCTGCGTCCCAGTCGACTTCGCCCGAGTACAAAACAGCATTACGACCGCGGCCGATGTCGACGAAGGCGGCCTCCATCGATGGCAAGACATTTTGAACTTTTCCGATGTACACGTTTCCGATGATGCTCGACTCGGTAGAGCGCGCAACATAGTGCTCGACGAGAACGTTGTCCTCGAGAACACCAATCTGGATGCGACCGTCCTTGCTGCGAACGACCATCTTGCGGTCGACACTTTCGCGACGGGCGAGAAATTCCGTTTCCGTTACGACGGGACGGCGGCGGCCGCTGTCGCGCGAATCTCGGCGACGCTGGCGCTTGGCTTCGATCCGCGTCGAACCGCGAATGCGTTGTGGCTCGGTGATTTGCTCAGGTTCAATGTAGACGCGTTCGACCCGCTCGGATCGTTCCACGCGGTTTCCGCGGGTGCGGCGACGCACCGACGGGCCCTCGTCGTCCATTGGACGGCCGGATCTAATTGGAATGTACTCGGGTGCTGGCGGGCGGAACACGAGTTGCATCGGATTCTCGAGAACGATCGGTTCAAAGTCGGGTTTCGACTGGGTCGCAGTGTCTATTTCGACATCGGGTGACTGGTCAGTGGCGACGACCTCTTCGGCGGCATCGACCACCGGTGTTTCCGCGACAGGAGTTGCCCGCGTTTCGGGGGCGGTAAACGGAGACGAAACATAATCGTTCGAATCTAAATCTGTGTTTTTCACCATTTTCTGGTGCACCTCTCGGTGATTTCTCTCGAAATCTAATTCTGTGAAGCAACGCTTCAAATCTGTTGTGTGATCGCATCGAGTGACGCAATCCGCGTACTGTCACTACGCGCGGAACTGACTATCCGCTCAAATCTTTCGATTTCTAGCCCGGCGTGTCCGGAAAAGTCCTGCGCGATGAA
>WLEN01000065.1 GCA_009704225.1 Actinomycetota bacterium
AATTGCTTCAGGAGGGCACGCGAACCGAACGGGAGCGTAAATTGACGTGCCGATGCCGGCGCTGACATTGAGAAATGCGTTTCGGCCGAGGTGGTTCCACACGTTTATCCCTCGGGCCAGAGCACGAGGAAGGTCGCTGTTTGTCGTCAACGCACCGATTCCCGGAACACACACTTGGCCGCCGTGAGTGTGCCCCGCGAAGATAACGTCGGCACCGAGATCCGTTAGTGCATCGAGAACACGGCGGTACGGCGCGTGGGTTACTCCCACAATCGCAGCGCCGGTCTCGGGCAAATCGCCACGCGCCTCGACTACCGATTCTGCGACGAAGTCCATCCGGTCGAGGTTGAGATGAGGATCATCCGTGCCCGTGAAGAGGATTGATGAGCCGTTGACCGATACCCGAGCCGACGCATTATTGAGGTCGAGCCATCCCAGCGACGAATACAACGCATCAAGGCCTTCGGTGTCGATACGCTCCCCGTCCACATCGGGTTCTGACGGTCGAAAGAGATAGGTGAAGGGATTAGGCATTCGCGGCGCGAAATAATCGTTAGATCCGTGTACAAAAACTCCCGGTACGCCCGTGAAAACCGAGAGTGCCCGAGTCAGTGCGGGAATTGATTCCGCGTGACCGAGCGAGTCACCAGTGACGACAACAAGATCTGGACGGAGAGACGACAAACCACGAATCCATTCGATTTTGCGGTTTTGCCACGGCGCTAAATGGATGTCGGAGAGATGGAGAACCTTAATGCTTGACGCGCCAGATTCGAGCACGTCAATCGAGTCGTGCCGCACTCCGAACTTGTTGCGTTCAAACAGTGACGAATACGCGAGGACCCCAACACCAATCGCGGCAATAACGCCGATGAGTTTCATGGTGAAGGCGGCGGGCAGGAGCCTTCGAGAACCGTAATTATAACCGATTCATTTGACTGTCGTTGATCAATCACGTAGCCAATTTCCGGGTCGCACTCGGTATCGGCGGTCGAATACTCCACCGACACCGAGAGACCTGCGCTTGTTATCGCATTCCTCGCCTCTGCTTCGAGCATGCCCACGACGTCGGGAACCGTGGCATCCGGTCCCGATGAACGGTACAGTCTCACCACCATTCCCGCAACAACCAACTCACCCTCGCCGGGGTCAGTTCCCGTGACGTCTCCTTCGGGGACATAGTCGGATGGCTCGAACCCTCCAAGCTTGACTTTGAGTCCGAGACCGACGAGCAACGTTGTCGCCTCTCCTACGCTTAAGCCCTCGACAGAAGGCATTTCGAGGCCGCTACCTTGGAGAAGGCGTGAAGGAGGAGCAAGCCAATCTGTTGCTCCTGGGTACATTTGGTTAGCCATCCCCATAACGGCCGACATGATTTGGTGGCGGTATAGAGAACCGTTGGGGAATGAACGTAGTGGGTATTTTCCGATGATGTTTCCGACCCATGCCACGCTGGCGATGCGGGAGGTGGACGTAACAACCCAGGTTTGCGTAGAACTGTCGGTCGTTCCGGTTTTACCAAAGATGGGGACGCCACCAGGGTTACTCGCAGATCCCGTTCCCCCGCTCATTACCGCTTTCATTGCATAAATCGCGGCGTGTGCGACCTCGGGGTCAATCACTTGACTACACGTCACCGGTTGTCCGGGCAATTCCTCACCGTTAGGACCCACAGCGTGGTCAAGAATGATGCTCTCGCAGAATTTCCCGTTATTGGCGATGCCCGCCCACGCTGTTGCCATCGTTAGCGGGGCGATTTCATTTGTCCCGAGAATTGCCGATGGGTTGGACTGCAAGCGAGTCCCGTCCGCACGGTGAACTCCAAGACCTTCGGCCATCTTGCGAATTTCACACTGGTCGAGCTGCTCTCCGATGGACGCGAACGCCGAGTTGATCGAGGCGCTCACTGCTTGCAGAACGGTCACAACCTTTGGGGCATCTGCATCGTTCTTGAACTCCCACGGTCCACCCCACGGCCCGCCACCATCCTCACAGGTGTCCAAATAGTGGGACTGGTCTTTTGTGAATTCACTCGCGTCGACAACTTCGTTCAGACCGCGTCCGGCGTTTAACCAGGCGAGAAGGCCCATAATCTTGTAGGTCGAACCGGTCTGGAACCCGCTCGACCCACCGTAATCTCGGTCAGTGGAGAAGTTGACGGCGCTGGCGTCAGCACCGCCACCTTCCAAAGTGTCATTGAATGTCTTGTTTTGCGTCATTGTCAGGACGCGGCCGGTACCAACCTCGACAGAGTCAAATGCCGCGCCGATACTCATGATGGGAGAGGATTTTGGGACTTTCCACACCTCTTTTTGAGCAAACTTCTGTAACGAAAGGTCAAGCGTTGTGTACAGCTTGTAGCCGCCGATGTTCCAGTTTGTGATTCGCTCATCAACCGTCGTCCCGAGCGCTTCAAAGTTCGTCACGTTTTTCACGACATAATCACAGAAATGCTTCGTATATTTCTGGGCCGCAATACAACCACTTGAGGGGTCTTGAAGGTTGATGAAATTTGCGTCGACGGGAATTGAAACGGCTTCCTGATATTCGGCTTCCGTGATGTGTCCCGCATCGCGCATTGACCTCAGGATGTCGTCACGGCGCAACTGGTTCGCCGGGAAGTTCTCGGGTTGTGCAAGATTTCGCAGCACCGGGTACTGAACAATGGCCAAGAGCGACGCGGCTTGCGAGATTGTGACGTCTTTAGCGCTGACCCCGAAATATCGATTTGCGGCGGCCTCAACTCCATAGGTGTTTCCACCGAACCCGGAAATGTTGAGGTACGCTTCCAAAATTTGCTCTTTATTGAACCGCTTCTCGAGTCCAATCGCAAGTTTGATTTCTTTCAGTTTGCGCTCAGTGCTCGTCGCCGTCGCTTCGGCATAAGCGGCGGTTCGGTCTTCCTCGGACGGCAACGCTTCGGCGCGCTGGACGTAGATGTTCTTGATGAGTTGCATGGTCAACGTTGAGGCACCGGACGTTACGCCGCCAGAGGTCACATTGCCGATTGCGGCGCGAATGATTCCGGTGAGGTCGACACCTTTGTGTTCGTAAAAACGGCGATCCTCGCCGTCAACAGCCGCGTCCTTGAGGTATTGCGACATCTGGTCGATTGGGACCTCAACGCGGTTTTGCCAATATACATCGGCAATTTTCACATAACCCTTTTCGGGGTTCGAACTCTTTTGGACATAAATTTCATTGTTCTGAGCCTGACGGCCAATTTCAATAAAGTCTGGAAGCGCGTCGAACACCGACAGCGAGTTCTTGATTGCGATTCCGCTCACAGCAAGAATCGGTGCGATCATGACCGTAACAAGGACACCTGAAATTATTCCGACGATGCCCAATCCGAGCCAAGAGCCGACGGTGGTCGTGAATCGCGTAAAAAGGTTGGGCATAGACTCAAGATTACCCAGTCAACCTAAGAATTTCCGAAACGGAGCAACCGTGAGCCATTGGGAATATGCGACAACGCCACTCATCATTCACTCGACCACGCAGATTCTCAACACGTGGGGCGAGGAAGGCTGGGAACTCGTCACCATAATTGCAGGCCCTGAAGGCGGACTCGTCGCCTATTTCAAGCGTCCTCTGAACGGTTAGGCAATTCACATGTCTGTTACCTCTCGTCTCGCCGAACTGGGAATCGTCATCCCCGCGGTCGCAAAGCCCGTTGCGTCGTATGTTCCTGCGACCGTCACGGGAAATCTTGTGTTTACCGCCGGCCAACTGCCGTTTGTGGACGGTTCGCTTCCGGCCACCGGAAAGGTTGGTGCGGAGGTAAGCCCAGAGGACGCGAAGGAGTTTGCGCAGATTGCCGTGCTCAACGCTCTCGCGGCTGCGCAGACAGCGATTGGGTCGGTTGACCGCATCACTCGCATTGTCAAACTTGTCGTGTTCGTTGCGTCTGCCCCCGACTTCAGTGGTCAACCGGCTGTCGCGAACGGCGCGAGCGACACGCTCGTCGAGATTTTTGGCGACGCCGGACTTCACGCCCGCAGTGCTGTCGGTGTTGCGGTTTTGCCGTTGGATGCGCCAGTCGAACTCGAACTCATCGTCGAATTTGCATAGACGTTCAAGTCCGCTTTATAAACAGATGGTCTAGAGGCGTGATTGTCCCCATGATGTGGCTGTGGTGAGCGAATAAGACAGCCCCGAGTAACGCTGTGGGAATGAGTCCAACTCTCAGTTCAGCACTCGGCCCACTTGCGTCGGCAGTCGACGACGATGTTCGCGATCTGTGTGTCACGGGTGATGGTCAAGTGTGGCGAAACGATGGTCGTGGGTTTGTCACGACGAACATCATTGTCGATCCGCGCGAGGCTCGCCGAATTGGTGTGGGGCTCGTCGAAACAGCGGGCGGTCGGGTTGACGATGCCCGACCTCTCGGTGACGCGGCGCTTGCCGGCCAAGTCAGAGTTCACGTAGTGCTCCCGCCGGTTGCGCGGGACGGTGCCATTGTGACGCTTCGGTTCCCGCGCCACATTCCCGTCACTACCGAGGACTACCGGCTTGATTCAGAGTGGGATTGGGGCGAATTCGTGAATCAATCAATCCTCATTACGGGCGCAACGGGAAGTGGCAAGACAACCCTGTTGGAGTTGTTAATGTCGCGCATTCCGACCACGGAGCGGCTCCTTGTCATCGAGGACATTCCGGAAATCTCGCCGCGCCATCCTCACGCCGTTTTTCTCTGCACTCGTGTGGCGAACGCGGAAGGTTCGGGTCAGGTCGCGATGGGCGCGTTGGTGCGAGAGTCGTTACGCATGACTCCTGACCGCATCGTGCTGGGCGAAGTTCGTGGCGCGGAAATAATTGACCTACTCTTGGCGCTCACTGCGGGTCACCCTGGTTTGTCGTCGCTTCACGCCCGAACACTTGATGAGGTTCCCGAGAGATTGACTGCACTGGGAATGATTGCGGGATGTGACCCGGTTACGATTGCGCGACTCGCCACGGTCGCGTTCGACCG
>WLEN01000066.1 GCA_009704225.1 Actinomycetota bacterium
AACCACCACGCTCGGATCGAAGACCAAGGTCGAACGCGCAACCGGAGTTGAGGACAACTCCAACAAGATCATCGGTGAAATTGTCGATGCTTACATCACTGCACCGTCCGTTGCCGGCGCATACACCATGCGTTCGCGTGTTAACAGCGACTGCAAGAGCGACGCTGGATTCAGCAACACCTGGTTGATGACGGATGAAATCACTGTCGGCACCGAGGTCACACTTGATGAGGACGAGGTTGACGAGGACGTCTTCACAAACTGGGAGAGCCTCGACAACGGTGGCGTACGTATGTTCGGCTGGATTGAAGCTGGTGGATCGGCCACTGACCTTGGCGCTGTCAAGGTTAACTTTGTCGTAAAGGGCAAGACCGTTGCGACTGGCTACACTGACGACGATGGATGGGTCACCGCTGCCATCGAAAAGAAGTTCCTCAACAAGAGGGGCAACACCAAAGTCACCCTCAAGTTGAGCGCCAACCGTGTCTACTTCATCGATCAGTACATCGTTGTAGACCGCATCGGCGGCTAATAAACAGCGTCACCGCCTTCGGGCAAACACTGCGGCCTCAGCGTAAAGCTGGGGCCGCAGTGTTGTTAAAGACCTCGATACGCGGCACCCAACCGCGTCGCGGGCAGGACTATGTGCAGGTGACGAGGGTCAGTCACCGAGTAGATCAGGGCGACGCTCGCGCGTTCGCTCAACCTGCTGCGCGGAGCGCCACTCGGCGATTTTCGCGTGATGGCCGCTGAGAAGGATCTCGGGGACCGTGAGCCCTCTCCACTCCTGTGGTTTCGTGAAGGATGGATACTCGAGAAGACCGTCCTCGTGGCTCTCTTCATCGAGCGACGCGGGGTTCCCCACCATTCCGGGCACGAGTCGCGTGATGGCCTCGATCATCGCCATCGTCGCGACTTCGCCGCCGTTGAGAACGTAATCACCGAGTGATAGCTCGCGCACGCGGATGCGACCCGCGTAGTGGTCGATGACGCGTTGGTCAATGCCCTCGTAGCGGCCACACGCAAAAACGAGATGCGGTTCGTCGGATAGTTCACGGGCGATGTCCTGGGTGAAGAGTTCGCCTGCGGGTGACGGGACGACGAGCACGCTGCCGTCGGTGATGAGCGAATCGAGCGCTTCGCCCCAAGGTTCGGGGCGCATGACCATTCCTGCACCACCGCCATAAGGGCTGTCGTCGACGGTCTTGTGGACGTCGTGTGTGAAGTGACGCAGATTCGTGGCTTCGATTGTCAGCAGACCGGATTCACGTGCTTTGCCGACGAGAGACACGTCGAGCACCCCGAAGAACTCGGGGAAGATGGTAACGATGTCGATGCGCACGACAGAAACTCTACGCGCCAGCCGATTCGGGTTCGTCATCAACCGGGTCCTCGAAAAGACCGATCGGGGGGTCGATGTCCATTGTTCCCGCCTCTATATCGACGCCCGTGACGATGGCCTTGACGAATGGAACAAGTACTTCGGAATCACCCGTGTCGATGATGAGAAGGTCTTGTGACGGGAAATGGTCAACCCGAATGATTGTGCCGACGGCGTTATCGTTGCGACGAACGGTCAGACCGATGAGTTGGTAGTCGTACCACGCGTCTTCCTCAACGGGACGGGAATCCTTGTCCTCGTCGACCCAGAGAATCGCTTTGATGAGGGATTCCGCCGCATCGCGGTCGTCGATTCCCTCGAGAAAAACCACCGCCTGGTCGTTGTACCACTTGAGTTCTTTGAGAGTGACGGTCTTGCCAAGCCAGGGCGATTCGTCCGGAACCTGAAGTGTGTACACCGAACCGGGGACAAATCGCAGGGCGGGGTCGTCGGTGTACAACTCGAGTTTTATGGCGCCCTTGAGTCCGTGTGCCTTGAGAAGTCGACCGACGCGCAGACCCGATTCGGGCCGCTTCGCGGGAGACATTATTCCGCGGTGTCGACGATGTCGACGCGGATGCGCTTGCCGTCGGCGATTGCCGCGATCAGTGTGCGCAAGGCTTTTGCTGTGCGCCCGCCCTTCCCAATGACACGACCGAGGTCGTCAGGGTGCACCGAAACCTCGAGAAGGTCGCCGCGCGGAGTGCTTTTTGCCACAACAGTGACGCTCTCCGGGTGATCGACGATTCCCGAGACAAGGTGCTTGAGGGCGGCCGCCAGCATCAGACTTATTCGGCCTTTTCGTCGGCAGGTGCCTCTTCGGCAGCTGCCTCTTCACCAGGTGCCTCTTCGGCAGGTGCCTCTTCAGCGGGCGCTTCGTCGACGACTACCTCGTCGGTAGTTTCGACAACAGCGTCAACCGTTTCCGTTGCTGATTCTGGTGCCGATTCGACGACCTCGGTTACAGCTTCGGGAGCGTCGGTAGTCTCATCGTCGACCTCGGCAGCAGCCGGAGCGACCTCTTCAACCTTCTTTTCGACGCGCGGACGGACAACTGACTTCTTTGAGGTGTCCTCGGCGAAGACGGTCTTGGCGTCCTTCGTGATGATCATGTTCTTGGCGGACTTGTCACCCTTGAACTTGCCCCAGTCACCCGAGAGCTTGAGGATGACAAGAACCTGCGGGCTCGGCTGAGCGCCGACCGACAACCAGTACTGCGCACGCTCGGAATTGATTTCCATGAGCGACGGGTTCTCGGTGGGGTGGTACTTGCCGATTTCTTCAATCGAACGCCCATCGCGCTTGGTGCGCGAATCAGCGACAACGATGCGGTAGTGCGGCGAATGGATTTTACCCATGCGCTTAAGGCGGATTTTGACGGCCACGATTCTCCAGATTTGTTTGCGATGACGCACCGCGGTCCAAGCGTGGGGTTGCTCGAATGCGGAAGCAGGACGCCATTTCGCAGGGTTAGAGGGTCCTACGAGATGGACACAAGTCTTTAGTCTGCCAGAAAAACCCTGAGTTAGCCAATCATGATCGACGGGACCACCACACGCCCGCCAGGGCGATCAACCCACCGACGATAGCGATGGGGTGTGGCCATTCGCCGAGCAGGATTGCGGACTCGACGATAACGAGTGGCGGGACAACATAGGTAGATACTCCAAGACGTCCGGCGGGCATGCGCTTGAGTGCATATCCCCAGAGCCCGAAGCCCAAAGCTGTTGGAATGGCGCCGAGCCAGATGGCTCCCACAATCGCCTCGACAGGTGCTGTCTGCACGTGTGCGAATGCCTCCGGCGCCCACCAGAACAAGGGAATCAGCGCGATGGCGGCACCTAGAAGCGTCACCTGATTCGACGACAAGCGGGCGAGAGCTGGCTTCTGTGTGAGCACGCCAACAGCGTAGGTTACGGTCGCGACGAGCGCCCACAGTAATCCAACAAGGTCCACGCGGTCGCTCGACGATGTCCCCCACGCAATCAGACCGACACCCGCGAGGGCAATGAGTGCGCCGGCAAGGAGGTTCCGTGACAGTTTTTCACCGAGAAAGAGGAAGGCCCCGACTGCAATGAGCAACGGCCCGATGTTGACGATGAACGACGCTGTCCCCGCATCGATTGTCAGTTCGGCAGTGTTGAGCGCGACTATGTAGGTCGAAAACCAGGTGAGTCCGAAAATCGCGATAAGAACCCATTCGCGAACCGTCGGCCAAATCCACCTCTGGCCGATCATCCACAAGGCCAGAAGTGGAACGGCGACAAGTTGCCGAAGGAACGCGAGTTCGCCAGGCGCAAAGACCGGCAGCACCGCTCGAATGACGACAAAAGCGCTCGACCAGGCGAGTACGGTGCCGATAATCGCAACGAGAACTTTCGGCGAGATTCTGTCGGTGCTCACAGCCCGCCGCGTTCAAGAAGGCGACGCATGGTCTCCATGTCCTTGTCGTCTACTTCGGGGGTCGGTTCGGCACCGAGTCCGAAACTATTTCCATCCCCGGAAGGAGCCGATTGAATGGCCGCGTTCTCTGCCGCGCGTTTGGCGGGGTTTCCCGAACGCGAAGTCTTTTTGGCGGTGATTGCTTTGCCCTTGGGGCGTGGCCCGGGAATCGGTCCCATGCCCGGGATGTTCGGGGTACCCCCCTTGGCGACCGTCTTCATCATCTTGGCGGCGGATTCGAATCGGATGACGAGTTGGTTGACATCGGTGACCGTCATTCCCGAACCCTTCGCGATGCGAAGTCGTCGCGAACCATTGAGCAATTTGGGAGTCTCGCGCTCGGCGGGGGTCATCGAGCGAATGATGGCCTCTGTGCGGTCGATATCCTTCTCGTCAAAGTTATCGATTTGCTCACGCATCTTGCCAGCGCCGGGCATCATGCCGAGGAGCCCCTTCATCGACCCCATCTTGCGAACCTGCTGCAACTGTTCGAGAAAGTCCTGAAGCGTAAAGGTGTTCGACTGAATCTTTTCGGCGACTTTGTTTGCGTCGTCTTCATCGAAATTCTTTTGGGCCTGTTCGATGAGCGTGAGAATGTCACCAAGGTCGAGAATTCGACTCGCCATTCGGTCTGGGTAGAAGGGTTCGAGTGCGTCGAGGCTTTCACCGGTCGAGGCGAAAACGATGGGTCGATCCGTCAGACCGCGAACCGACAGGGCGGCACCACCACGGGCGTCACCGTCGAGTTTGGTCAAGACGACCCCCGTGAAGTCGACGCCGTCCTGGAAGGCCTTGGCGGTGACGACCGCGTCTTGGCCAATCATCGCGTCGAGGACGAAAAGGACCTCGTCTGGACTCGTTGCGTCGCGGACCGCTCGGGCCTCGCGCATGAGGTCCTCGTCGACGCCGAGTCGTCCCGCGGTATCGATGATGACGGTGTCGTAAAGTTTTTGCTTGGCGTACTTCACGCCGTCCTTGGCAACCGCGACGGGGTTTCCCTTACCGTTGCCTGGCTCGGGGGCAAAAATCTGAACGCCGGCCTGCTCCGCGACCACCGTCAATTGCGTGACAGCGTTGGGGCGTTGGAGGTCACACGCGACAAGCACCGGGGTGTGCCCCTGTGACTTGAGATACTTGGCA
>WLEN01000067.1 GCA_009704225.1 Actinomycetota bacterium
CCCGACCACCCTGCCCACGCAGAGCGCGCGGCGACGACCGCATCGCGGGCGTCCTTGCGGCTGGCCTTGGCCACGTTGGCAATGAATTCGCCCGCCGGGCTCGATACTTCGGTAGTTCGACCTGATTCACTGCGCGGAAATTTTCCGCCAATAAAAAGTTTGTAGGTCTTGGGAATGGCGAGACGGCTCATCGTGCACCTCCGTTAGCGAGGTACGCCGCGAGACCGTGCCGGCCACCTTCGCGTCCGTATCCCGATTCCTTATAGCCGCCGAACGGGCTCGTCGGGTCAAACTGGTTGAACGTGTTCGCCCACACCACGCCGGCTCGAAGTGAATCGGCGACGCGCAACATTCGGCTCGCGTTCTGAGTCCAAATCCCCGCGCTCAGGCCATACGGCGTGTTGTTCGCCTTGATGATTGCTTCGTCGGGAGTCCGGAAGCTGAGGACCGACAGCACCGGTCCGAAGATTTCGTCGCGCGCGACCGTGTTGCTAGTGGTGACGTTGGTGAAGATCGTCGGTCGGAACCAAAAGCCCTTCGACGGCAGCTCGCAATCGAGAGTCCAGCGGTTCGCGCCTTCCGCCTCGCCCGTCGCGGTGATCGCGGTGATGCGCGCGAGTTGTTCCTTCGAGTTGACAGCGCCGATGTCGGTGTTCTTGTCGAGCGGGTCGCCGAGTCGCAGAGTCGCGAGGCGACGGGTCAATTTTTCGACAACCTCGTCTTGGATGTTCTCTTGAACGAGGAGCCTCGACCCAGCGCAACAGACGTGTCCCTGGTTGAAGAAGATTCCGGCGATGATGCCCTCGACCGCCTCGTCGACCGCGGCATCATCAAAGACGATGTTTGCACCCTTGCCGCCGAGTTCGAGGGTGACGCGGGTGTCGGTTCCGGCCAGAGTTCGCGCAATGTTCCGACCAACAGCGGTCGAACCCGTGAACGCAATCTTGTTGACTCCGGCGTGTTCGACCAGTGCCTTACCGGCAACACCACCGTGCCCCGGGACGATGTTGACGACTCCTTCGGGAAGCCCGGCCTGTTCGCAAATGTCGGCGAACATGAGCGCCGTTAGAGGCGTGGTCTCAGCGGGTTTGAGCACAACCGTGTTTCCAGCGGCAAGCGCGGGCGCCACCTTCCATGCGAGCATGAGCAGCGGAAAGTTCCAGGGAATGATTTGTCCGGCGACACCGAGCGCCGACGGGTTCGGCCCCAGCCCCGCATAATCGAGCTTGTCCGCCCACCCCGCGTAATGGAAGAACCACGCGGCGACGAGCGGAATATCGATATCACGCGTTTCGCGAATTGGCTTTCCGTTGTCGAGCGTCTCGGCGACGGCGAACTCGCGAGCCCTCTCTTGAATGAGTCTCGCGATACGAAACAGGTACTTACCGCGCTCGGCGCCACTCATGCGCGACCAAACCGTATCGTAGCTCTTTCGCGCTGCGGCAACAGCACGGTCGATGTCCGACCCGTCGGCCAACGAAATCTCGGCGATGGACTTTTCGGTCGCGGGCGAAATAGTCGTCATAGATCCACCACGGCCGTCGGTCCACTGGCCATCGATGTAGAGCCCATAGCTCGGGCGCAGATTGAGAATCGCGGTCGACTCGGGCGCCGGCGCATAATCACGGAAAGACATGGGACTCCTAATCCACGGTCACGTAGTCAGGGCCGCTGTAGTGGCCTGTGGTCATCTTTTGACGTTGTAACAGAACATCGTTGAGCAGGCTGGACGCACCAAACCGGAACAAGTGCGGGTCAATCCATTCCTCGCCGGCAACCTCGGCAACGGCCACGAGGTAGCGAATGGCGTCCTTCGACTGGCGAATTCCCCCGGCTGGTTTAACGCCAATGCGCTCGCCGGTCAAGGTGAACCAATCGCGAACCGCCTCGAGCATCAAGACGGTCGTCGGAAGGGTCGCCGCAGGTTGAACCTTGCCGGTCGACGTCTTGATGAAATCGGCCCCAGCCAAGATCGCGAGCCATGACGCTCGTTTGATGTTGTCGTACGTTCGCAATTCGCCAGTTTCAAAAATGACCTTGAGATGCGCGCGCGTTCCGTCGGCGCGACCACAGGCGCGGTGCACGGCGACGATTTCGTTGAACACGGTATCGAGGTCTCCGGACAGGAAAGCGCCGCGATCAATCACCATGTCTATTTCGGTCGCGCCTTGCGACACTGCGTAGCGCGTGTCGGCCAGTTTGATGTCAAGTGTCGAGCGTCCGCTCGGGAAGGCAGTGGCGACCGACGCAACCCCGATTCCGGTGACGCCGTCGCCCTTGTGAGATCCCAGTGCCGCAACAGCGTGTTGAACCATGTCGGGATACACGCACACCGCGGCAACGCGAGGCGCCGTCGGATCGGACGGGTCGGGAAGAATCGCTTTCCTCACGAGGGATCGGACCTTGCCCGGAGTGTCCGCGCCCTCGAGCGTAGTGAGGTCGATCAGTCGAATGATGGTGTCGAGCGCATTGCGCTTAGATTCGTTTTTGATCGACCGCGTCGCGAGACGTGCCGCTCGTTCTTCAAGACCAATCGCATCGACCGCGGCAAGCCCATAGAGGAACGCGCGAAGGGAAGCCGAATCGGTGACGCCGTGTGCACGCGACCGGTCGGTGGTCGTAATCCCATTGAGCGGGCGAACCTCGGCGGTGTCGGACGTGTCAGAGATAGAAATCGCGACGATCCCCGATTCACGTGCAAGAGCGAGTAAGCGGCCCGCTTTCCAGCGAGTGATGCCAAGGGTGTCCCCGATTTCGTCTTGAGTCTTGCCGTCGTCGTAATACAGTCGAGCCGCGCGAAGCGCCAACTCGTTGTCGGAAATTTCCATCACCCGTTCACCTTACGCGCATATGAGCGGATTGCCAACATTTGCGCACGCGCGTCTACAGATGGAGTGTCCCGTCTGCAATAAGCCCTCGAATATCCGCGAAATCCTTGTGCAGTGCGTCGATGAGCTCGTCGACGGACGCGAATGATTCGATGTCGCGAATCCAGTGGGTAAATCCCACTTCGGCGATTGACCCATAGGCGTCAAAATCGGCGTCCAGCGCATGCGCCTCCACCTGGTCACGCGTGACGTCGGTAAAGGTTGGGTTCTTACCGACTGAGATACCGGCAAGGAAGTCCTGTCCGTGCACCCGAAGGATTCCCGCATAGACACCGGGCCGCGGGACCATTCCTTCGTTGTTCTCTTCGAGGTTGACCGTGGGATACCCGAGCACTCGGCCGCGCTGGTGCCCGTGCACGACGAGACCGCGAACACGATGTGGCCGGCCCAGCAGTTCGGTGGCGGATTCGACGTCTCCAGCAACGAGCGCGTCTCGAATCGTCGACGACGAGACCTTGACTCCTCCATCGACACACACGTGGTCGAGTTGGACGACCTCGATTCCGGCCGTGCTTCCACGCGCGGTCAGTGTCTCGATGGTCCCCGCACCTTTCACTCCAAAGCGAAAGTCAGAACCCACGAGGACGAGTGACGCGGAAACTCCGGCGAGCAGGACGTCATCGATGAACGTGTCGGGTGACATCGCCGCGAACTCCGTCGTGAACGGCAGGACGACGACGCGGTCTGCGCCAGCGCCCAGAAGGGCCTCGACCTTTTGGGGAATGGACAAAATCGGCTTCGGCGCTCGAGCGGGGTCAAACAATTCGAGTGGATGACGATCGAAGGTCACCACCACAACACGTCGACCATTCGCGCGGGCGCGCAGTTGAGAGACGACTTCACGGTGCCCGATGTGAACGCCGTCGAACTTGCCGATGGTGACGACGGAATCGATGCCGTCGCGCGGCAATGCCCACTCGGTCATCGCGTTTCCCACGCCCACCATAGACCAAGGATGGGAAGCAGAACCGGGACGTAACCGTATCCGAGTCCGAAATATGACCACACCGAATTGGCGTGGAAGAGCGTGGGGATCAGATAGGTCAACATTCCAACACTCAGAACGCCGATAAGTTCAATCACCATGATGACGATGGCAAATCTGCGCCATCCGCGCGCGATGGTGAGCACGGCGAAGAAGTAGTGTGCGGCCGCGATTGCCGAGAGAGTGTAGGCGAAGGGCGCTTCCGAGAATTTCGTTGCGATTTGGAAGGCGCTCCGACCGGTCGCCGCAACCGCCAAAATCAGATATCCGACGATCAAGAGTCGCGAGAGACCAGCGGTCACTTTTTGTCCTTCTTTTCGGTGTCCCCCGACAGCGCGGCGATAAACGCCTCTTGCGGAACTTCGACGCGTCCCACCATCTTCATGCGTTTCTTCCCCGCCTTTTGCTTCTCGAGCAATTTGCGTTTACGACTGATGTCGCCGCCGTAACACTTTGCGAGAACGTCTTTTCGCATTGCGCGGATGCTCTCGCGGGCGATGATGCGCGCTCCGATTGCCGCCTGAATCGGAACCTCGAACTGCTGTCGGGGAATGAGTTCACGGAGCCTCGACGTCATCATGACGCCGTAGGCGTAAGCCTTGTCGCGATGCACGATCGCCGAGAACGCATCAACCTGCTCGCCCTGCAACAGAATGTCGACCTTCACAAGATCTGCTTCTTGTTCGCCCGCTGGTTCGTAATCGAGCGACGCGTAACCGGCGGTTCGCGACTTGAGGTTGTCGAAAAAGTCGAAAACAATTTCGCCGAGGGGAATCGTGTATTTGATTTCGACGCGATCTTCACCGAGGTAGTCCATCCCGATCAAGGTTCCTCGCCGGGTTTGGCACAGTTCCATAATCGTTCCGACATAATCCTTGGGGGCCAATACCGCCGCGCGCACGATGGGTTCGCGGACCGACTTGATTTTTCCGACGGGGTATTCCGATGGGTTTGTGACCTGAATTTCTTTACCGTCATCGGTAGAGACGTTGTAAATAACGCTGGGAGCGGTGGCAATGAGGTCAAGGCCGAATTCCCGCTCAAGCCGTTCGGTGATGATTTCGAGGTGAAGCAACCC
>WLEN01000068.1 GCA_009704225.1 Actinomycetota bacterium
ATTGAGTGCGAGATAAATGTTGAGTGTCGACGCGATCCACAGCCACGCCTCATAAGGAATGAGCAAACGGGCCGACCAGATATCTACGTTCTTGAACTTCACAATCGTCATCCACACCAGTACGTCCATGACAACGATGATGACCACGCCGAGCCAGAAGGCGATGGGTCCGATCAACGGGAACCCGGAGAAGAAAATCGGCGTCCAGATGGCGTTGAGCGCCAATTGCCAAACGAACAGTCGGATACCGGCGGTTCGTGCGGGACTGGACGGCATACGCCACGCTCGCCAGAACGACACGCCAATCAACACGTACAAAACAGACCACACGGGACCAAACACCCAGTTCGGCGGTGTCCACGGCGCAACGTTTGCGTCCGCGTACCAACCGTCGACATTCCCGGAAGTCGACAGAGCGCCTAAGCCTCCGATTATGAACGGCACGGCAATGCTGATGGCCAGAGCGAGACCCTGACGGGGTCGAGTGGACGATGACGTGGATTTCGCGGTCATTATGCTCCTTCGTGTTGAGTCAAGACTACGCCTCTCGCTCCCTCAGGTCACGTACACTGGAGGCAACGACACTGATCCGGCCATCACCGGTGAGTTCGCGGAAGAACGGCCCTGGCCAACTAGACCCGCGCGGGTAAGCCCGTTACAGCAGTCAACGAGTGGCTGGAAACGGCAAACGGGGTGGTACCGCGGGAAGTGATTCTCGTCCTCGGTCAGAAAAACCACGAGGAGCCCCATGACCTACCCCCGCCACCGCGATGCGACTGGTGTTCAGCCGTCCCCGTCGTTCCCCGCAATCGAGCACGAGGTTCTCGCCTATTGGGCCGCGAATGACACGTTTCGCAAGTCGATTTCGAACCGTGAGGGTTGCGACGAATGGGTGTTTTACGATGGTCCGCCCTTCGCCAACGGTCTGCCTCACTACGGTCACCTTCTGACCGGGTACGCGAAAGACTTGTTCCCCCGTTATCAGACGATGCGTGGCAAGCAGGTTCACCGACGGTTCGGGTGGGACACGCACGGGCTTCCCGCCGAACTCGAGGCTGAACGCCAGCTCGGAATCACCGACAAGTCCCAGATCGAAGAAATGGGTCTCGCCGCTTTCAACGCGGCCGCCAAAGAATCAGTGCTGAAGTACACCAAGGAGTGGGAAGAATACGTCACTCGTCAAGCGCGCTGGGTCGACTTCGAAAACGACTACAAGACTCTCGACATCACGTTTATGGAGAGTGTGATTTGGGCGTTCAAGCAACTGCACGACAAAGGTTTGGCATACGAGGGATACCGCGTCCTGCCGTATTGCTGGCGTGACCAAACCCCATTGTCCAACCACGAACTGCGGATGGACGATGATGTCTACAAATCGCGTCAAGACCAGTCCGTCACTGTCACCTTCCCGCTGACCGGGGCGAAGGCTGAAGCCCTCGGTCTCGTCGGGGTTTCTGCTCTTGCCTGGACAACCACCCCGTGGACCCTGCCGACCAACGCGGCGCTCGCGGTTGGTCCGACCATTGGGTATTCCGTGATTCCCGCCGGACCGAACGGCGCAACCGCCGACGGCGAAAAATTCCTCCTGGCCACGGACACCGTCGGCGCATACGCTCCGGAACTGGGCTACGACGATGCTGCAGCGGCAAACGAGGCCGTGACCGCCACTTTTATCGGATCCGACCTCGCCGGAATCACCTACGCGCGCCTGTGGGACTACTACGCAGACGCCGAAGGCATGGACAACGCGTGGCAGATCCTGGTCGCCGACTACGTTGCGACTGGTGAGGGAACCGGAATCGTCCATCAGGCCCCCGCCTACGGTGAAGACGACCAAATCATCTGTGCGGCGGCAGGGATCCCCGTCATCGTCTCGGTCGACGATTCGGGCAAATTCCTGCCCGAGGTGACCGACGTCGTGGGACTCCACGTGTTCGATGCCAACAAACCGCTGACACAGAAGCTCAAGGCCGATGGTCGACTCGTCCAACAAAAGTCCTACGACCACTCGTACCCGCACTGCTGGCGATGCCGCAACCCGTTGATTTACAAGGCTGTTTCGTCGTGGTTCATCCGCGTCCCCGAATTCCGTGACCGCATGGGGGAACTCAACCAACAGATCAACTGGGTGCCCGACAACGTCAAAGACGGTCAGTTTGGCAAATGGATCAGCGGCGCTCGCGACTGGTCGATTTCCCGCAATCGCTATTGGGGTAGCCCGATTCCGGTCTGGAAGAGCGACGACCCGGAGTACCCGCGCATCGACGTGTACGGATCGCTTGACGAACTCGAAGCCGACTTCGGGGTCCGCCCGACCGACCTTCACCGCCCAGCGATCGACGAGCTGACGCGCCCGAACCCGGACGACCCAACGGGCAAGTCGACGATGCGCCGCATCACCGACGTGCTCGACGTGTGGTTTGACTCAGGCTCGATGCCGTTCGCCCAGGTTCATTATCCGTTCGAGAACCGCGAGTGGTTCGACACACACAACCCCGCCGACTTCATCGTTGAATACATCGGTCAGACGCGGGGCTGGTTCTACACCCTGCACGTTCTTTCAACCGCATTGTTTGATCGACCCGCGTTCACGAACGTGATCAGCCACGGGATTGTTCTGGGTAACGACGGTCAGAAGATGTCGAAGTCGCTGCGTAATTATCCCGACGTGTCCGAAGTGTTCGAACGCGACGGAGCCGACGCGATGCGGTGGTTCCTCATGTCCTCGAGCGTGATTCGGGGCGGAAATCTTGTTGTCACCGAAGAAGGTATCCGCGAATCAGTTCGCCAGTTCCTGTTGCCGCTCTGGAGCACCTACTATTTCTTCACGCTGTATGCGGGTGACCTTGATGCCGTCCGCCGAACCGACTCGACCCACGTTCTCGATCGCTATTTGTTGGCCAAGACCCGCGAACTCATCGAGCAGGTAACGACCGACCTCGACGCCCTGGACAGCCCGATGGCCGCGTCGTCGATTCGCGACTTCGCCGACGTGTTGACCAATTGGTACGTCCGTCGATCGCGTGACCGATTCTGGGATGGCGACGATCGCGACGCGGTCGATACGCTCTACACGGTCCTCGAAACGGTGTGTCGTATTGCTGCACCGCTAGCGCCCCTCGTGACCGAAGAGGTCTGGCGCGGACTGACGGGTGGCGAAAGCGTTCACCTCGCGGATTGGCCTGACGCGACCGAGTTCCCCGCGGACGACGCGCTTGTCATGGCGATGGACCGCGTACGCGAGGTTGCGTCGGCAGCGTTGGCCCTCAGAAAATCAAAGGGACTCCGAGTGCGACTTCCTTTGGCGAACCTCACGGTCGTCGTCCCAGCGGCACCCACGATTCCCGAGTTCAGCGATATCTTGCGCGACGAAATCAACGTCAAGACCGTCTCGGTTGTCGAACTTCGCGAGGAATCAATCGGTGATTACGGAATCACGCGCCGCCTTTCCGTCAACTCGCGGGCGCTCGGTCCACGAATCGGTGGACAGGTTCAACAGGTCATTGCGGCCACGAAGTCGGGCGATTGGTCGGTCGACGGAGATGTCGTCATTGCTGGAGGAATTACACTCGAGGCGGGCGAATACGACCTCGTCCTTGACGTCGCAGACGAAGCGGTTGCGGTTTCGTTCCTCGGTAACGCCGGGTTCGTCGTGCTCGACACCGTCGTGACCCCAGAACTCGCCGCCGAAGGACTCGCCCGCGACGTGGTTCGCGCTGTGCAGCAGGCTCGCAAAGACGCTGGTCTCGACGTCAGCGACCGAATTCGCCTCGAGCTCGAAAGCGATGCCGTCACGATTGTCGCGATGCGCGACCATCACGATCTGATTGCAGGGGAGACCCTCGCCGTCGAACTCGAATTCGTCGACGGCACGTCCGGAACCACCGAGGTCGGTGACGGCGCACGCATTCGCGTCGGTTTGGAAAAGGCGTGACTGACTTTCGTGCCGAGGTAGGTGCAATCTTCGAGTCACTCGTCGCCCGAATCGGCGAGCGTGCGCCTCAACCGCGTCTCCATGCGACTCTCAAGGCCGTCGAATACCTGGGCAATCCGCAACAGTCGTATGCGATTGTTCACGTGACAGGAACAAACGGTAAAACATCGACGTCCCGAATGATCGAAGCCCTGTGCCGCGCTCACGGTATTCGCACGGGGCTCATGACGAGCCCCCACCTGCGTTTCGTGACCGAACGCATCATGATCGACGGCGAACCCATCAGCGACGAGAAGTTCGTCGAGAACTGGCGAGACGTCGAGCCTTACATCAACATGGTCGACGAAGACCTCGTCGCTAATGGCGAGGTTCCGCTCACATACTTTGAAACGCTCACCGTTCTCACGCTCGCCGCCTTCGCCGACGCGCCGGTCGACGTCGCCATTCTCGAAGTCGGAATGGGTGGCGCGTGGGATTCAACGAACGTCGCCGATGCTGATGTTGCGGTCTTTACGCCCATCGGAATCGACCACGCCGAGTTCCTGGGCAACACCATCTCCGAAATTGCCCGCACCAAAGCGGGAATCATCAAACCCAGCAGCATCGTCGTCTCGTCCGCACAGGAACCCGATGCGATGGCAGAGATTGTCGCAGCAGCCCAGATGATTGAGGGCGAACTTTTTGTCGAGGGCGACGGCTTCGAATTGATATCGAGCATCTCTGCCGTCGGCGGGCAAGTGATGCAGATTCGGGGCCGCGCCGCCGCGTATCGCGACGTTCCGGTGACGTTACACGGACGCCACCAAGCACTCAACGCAACGTTGGCGATTGCCGCAGTGGAATCGCTGTTCGGAAATGGCTCGCGACCCATCCCCGACGACATTCTCAGCATTGCGCTCGGGAACGTCACGAGCCCCGGTCGCCTTCAATACCTTTCCGCGAATCCGCCGATTATCGTCGACG
>WLEN01000069.1 GCA_009704225.1 Actinomycetota bacterium
GGTGACGACGAGATTCCATCGGTGTCCACAATGATCACGGGCGCGACGGCTGACCCGGTCAAGGACTACCTCAAGCAAATTGGGAAGGTTGCGCTCCTCAACGCGGAACAAGAAGTCACTCTCGCACTGAGAATTGAGGCCGGTTTGTTCGCGGAAGAGAAGTGGGCCAAACTCTCGGGTGCCAAGCAAAAGAGCCGCGAAGGCCGCGAGTATCGGATTATTGCGGATGACGGTGAGCGTGCAAAGCGCCACCTTCTCGAAGCCAACCTTCGACTCGTCGTCTCGCTTGCAAAGCGTTACACGGGACGAGGAATGCAGTTTCTCGACCTCATCCAAGAGGGAAACCTTGGTCTGATTCGCGCCGTAGAAAAGTTCGATTACACCAAAGGCTTCAAGTTTTCGACCTATGCGACCTGGTGGATTCGCCAGGCGATCACCCGTGCGATGGCCGACCAGGCCCGAACTATCCGTATCCCGGTCCACATGGTCGAAGTCATTAATAAACTTGCTCGCGTCCAGCGCCAGTTGCTCCAGGACTTTGGCCGTGAGCCGACTCCCGAAGAATTAGCGAATGAATTGGACATGACACCGGAAAAGGTTGTCGAGGTTCAGAAGTATGGTCGCGAGCCCATCTCGCTCCACACTCCTCTCGGTGAAGACGGGGACTCAGAATTCGGAGACCTCATCGAGGACACCGAGGCGATTGTTCCTCTCGACGCCGTTGCGAATCGAATGTTGCTTGTCGCGTTAGAGTCGGTCCTCGATTCATTGTCGGAGCGAGAATCCGGCGTGATTCGCATGCGATATGGGCTTGGAGATGGAATTCCCAAGACGCTCGACCAAATCGGTGAGACGTTCGGTGTTACGCGCGAGCGTATTCGCCAGATCGAGTCGAAAACGATGACCAAATTGCGTCACCCCTCTCGCTCTGTCACCATTCGCGAGTTCCTCGAGTAATGACCGAACCGACGGTCCCTGCATCTGGCGATCGCCACGGACCGCGGTATGGGTTGCGTGCTCTCGCCGCTGTGTGGCTTGGAAAATGGGCCGGAACTGTTCTGAGGCTGTTAGGTCGTGAAGGGACGCATGTCCCCGGTCGCATTGCACTATGGGTGTGCCCCGACATTCTTGGCATTGTTGAGCACCCCACCACGGTCATTGTCGTTACGGGCACTAATGGAAAAACTACGACCACCAATCTCCTCGCTGACGCCCTCGACGCACTCGGAAAGCGCGTAGCGAGCAACAGATCTGGTTCGAATCTCCGCGACGGCATCGTCACAACACTCCTCGATGGAGTGACCATGTCGGGCAGAAGTCGAAGTGACGTTGCCGTACTCGAGATGGATGAGCGTTCGGCGTTGAGAGTTCTTCCGCAATTAGGCCCCGACATCCTTGTTTGTACGAATCTCACCCGTGATTCCATAAAACGTAATGCCCACCCCGAATACATCGCGTGGATTTTGTCGTCGGCGTTATCGCCGGCAACAACATTGGTTCTCAATTCCGACGATCTCATCGCTGCGTCGCTCGGCAGTGATTCGAATCATCGAGTGTTTTTCGGTGTCGAACCGACGGGGGATGAGTCCCGCCAGCCGAGCGGTTCTGCTGTGGATGTTTCCCTCTGTCCGCGTTGCGACGAACGTCTTGAGTGGGACTTTTGGCGGTTCAACCACATCGGGCGCGTCCGTTGTCCAGCCTGTGGGTTCGCGTCCCCCGCGGCCGGAACGCGCGTATCGCCGGCCGACGCTGCAACTGGAGTGAGGGTACTCACGATCAATTCTGAGAAGGTAAACATTCGCTTGGCGAATCACAGCATGGTCAACGTCTATAACCTGGCGGCCGTCGCGGCTACGCTCGACGCACTCAACGTCACGCCACAAACAATCGGGTCGGTTGTCGAGTCGCTCACGCCGCCGACGAGCCGTTTCGTGGAAGAAAGCTTCGGTGGTGTGCGCGTTGTTCGACTGCTAACGAAAGGACTCGTGGGAGTCGCGGTCTCGCGAGCGTTTGAGCACATCGCCTCGGTGGCCGGAACCAAAATTGTCTTGCTCGCCATCGACGAAACAACTGACCGCTTCGACGGCGTCGAGAATACGGCCTGGACTTATGACGCGGATTACGAGTATCTTGCGGAACCATCGATATCCGCGATTTACGTTGGGGGAGTCCGGCGTCACGATCAGGCGCTCCGACTGGCTATGGCGGGCGTCGACCCCCAGAAGATTGTTCTACTCGAATCAGAAACTCGCGGCGCAGAACTGGTTCCCCTTCGCGGCGTCGACGTGGTCTTCAATCTCTATAGCAACCACAACGCCGGGGTGACAGGCGACGCAGTCCAACGGACGCTTCGAACACGCCTGATGGAGACGACCTCGTGACGCTCACAATCGAAATGCTGTACCCCGAGATCGCGAATTTGCACGGCGACAATGCGAACATCGGTTACCTTGCGCGGTGTCTTCCGGATGCGCGAGTTGTTCGCACAGGTTTGAACGAAACCCCCGAATTTGTCTCCGGGAAAGTCGATTTGGTGTACCTCGGACCGCTCACGGAAAAAGGTCAAATTCGAGCGATTGCGCGACTCACGCCCTACAAATCGAGAATTGAAGAATTAATCCATTCGGGCACACATTTTCTGTTTACACACAACGCAATGGAATGTTTGGGTTCGCGCATCGTCAACACCGAGATGAATTACGACATGCCGGGCGTGGGCGTATTCGACTTCTCGAGCGAAGTGCGAATGTTCGAGCGTTACACCGGAAAAGTGATGGGGTCGTTTGACGGAGTGTCACAGCCGATAGTTGGTTACAAATCTCAATTCTCGATGGTCTCGGGCTCGCCCGAGATTCCGGGATTCATGACGACCACTCGGGGCATTGGCAGAAACCCGACAACACGAGTCGAGGGTGTTCGGGTCAACAATTTTATCGGCACCTCATTGATCGGGCCGGTCCTGTTGATGAACCCCCATCTCACCGAGTGGCTCGTCTCGTCCTTGGTTCCGACGCGAAAACCGGAACTCGCGCTGAAGGATTTTGCGTTTGCGGCCTATGACGCTCGTCTTCGGGAGTTTCAGGATGACCGAACGTGGTCATCGTTCGAGCGTGTCACGCGATAGACAATTGTTCGTGACGTGCTGAAGCGGCGCTTCGAAGGAAATATTCGCTAAATCGATTCGTCCGCGATGAGGCGATCTGTTTCGTCGAGCCATTCCATTGCCGTGGAAGCAAGTGCAGACTTGACCTCGCTCGCGTGGTGTCCGCAAAAGAAAAGCTCGCCGGACTGTAGACGAACACGCACATAAGCCTGTGCTCCGCAGGAATCGCATCGATCGAGTGAACTGAGTTCGGGTGCGGTGGCGGTTTCAGAGGGGGAGTGCGTAGTGGTCATGGACATCCTTTCGATGTCTCTATTCCATCACGAGACACGGACATTCCCGTCCGAAAATCGCCCCGTTTCGCCATGAGCGTAAATTTTGTTCACAGTCGCGGAGAGCCTGCCTCTATGCCACCAAACCCTCGCCTATGGTTGATCTCGTCCCCGACAGCGAAGGTTTCAGTAATGTCGACCGAATATTCCGCCCGCCACCTCAGTGTCCTTGAAGGACTCGAGGCGGTGCGGAAACGTCCGGGAATGTACATTGGCTCGACCGACGAACGCGGGCTCATGCATTGTTTGTGGGAAGTCATCGACAACTCGGTGGACGAGGCTCTGGCGGGACACGGTTCGTCAATCGGCGTCTCACTTCACCCCGACGGCAGCGTCGAGGTTCACGACACGGGTCGAGGAATCCCGGTCGACATTGAACCTCGCACGGGTCTTTCGGGCGTCGAAGTGGTGTTCACCAAACTGCACGCGGGTGGCAAGTTCGGCTCCGGCTCGTACACCGCATCGGGTGGATTGCACGGTGTCGGAGCGTCGGTGGTCAACGCACTCAGCGAACGCCTCGACGTCTTCGTCGACCGTGACGGATCGACCTACGCGATGTCGTTCCATCGAGGTGAACCCGGAACATTCGACGACTCAGCAGGACACGGGCCGCGCTCGCCGTTCACGCCCTACATCGACAACTCCGAGCTGCGCATCGTGGGCAAAGCGCCCAAAGGGGTAACGGGAACACGCGTTCGATGGTGGCCTGACCCCGAAATCTTTGGCACCTCCTCAATTGTGGAACTTGACACGCTGCTCTCGCGAGCCCGCCAAACCGCGTTTCTGGTTCCGGGGTTATCGCTCTCGGTGTTGGATGATCGTTCCGAAACCCCCGAGCAACACGAGTTCTCGTTCGCCGGCGGCATCGGCGAGTTCACTGAGTTCCTTGCACCTGACGACGCACTGACGTCGGTGTGGCGTTTGACCGGGGACGGTACGTTCACCGAAACGGTTCCAGTGTTGGATGACGCGGGGCACATGGTGTCGACGGAAGTCGAACGAACATGTCACGTGGACATCGCGCTTCGATGGGGCACCGGGTACGACACCGTGCAAAAATCTTTCGTCAACATCATTGCGACGCCCAAGGGTGGAACGCACGTCACCGGCTTTGAACAGGCAATCGTGAAAGTTCTCCGTGCCGAGGTTGAAAAGAATTCTCGACGACTCAAGGCGGGAAACGACAAACTTGAAAAAGATGACATTCTGACGGGACTTACGACCGTCCTGACCGTTCGAGTCGCCGAGCCACAATTCGAAGGGCAGACAAAGGAGGTTCTCGGAACTCCAGCTATTCGTCAAGTAGTCTCGACGGTCGTTTCGAAGTCGCTGGAAGATAAGTTCGCATCAACCAAACGAGATGACAAGGCGCAATCTGCGCTCGTGTTGGAAAAGATTGTTGCCGAAATGAAGAGCCGGATTTCGGCGCGCGCTCATAAAGA
>WLEN01000007.1 GCA_009704225.1 Actinomycetota bacterium
AAGGCGGCCGGACGAGCGTGAAGCCCATGCCCAGAGGCGATAGTTGCACTACGAGAAGCCATTAGTTGGTTCCCTCCACACGGTGAGGCTCGACAATCGAACCCGCGTGTCCATCATTGTCGTCCACAAAACTCAGGATTTCAGCCAACGCGTCCTCGGCGCCGAATCCCCCACGAACGGTGTCAGGGAGCACGACATGGCTTATTCCCCTCGTTATCAATGAATCCAGCACCTGGGGAGTTGCGACATGGGAAGAGACCGCAACGATTGATGTCGAATCGTCACGGATGGAATCAACAGACGACGGCGCGAAACTCCACGTGAGCCCTGCGGCTGAGGCGAGGTCGGTCAATCTGCGCACAAGAAAGGTGCTGGACGCTCCTGCAGCGCACACGACGAGGACCTGCGTCATCGCCACCTCCTCATTGAATGCTCTAACTGTTTCAGTAATTTGACTTCCGGTGGGGCAAATCAGACGTAGGAATGCTTCCGCCCTCGCGGAAGCAAATTCACGGTGTTCGGTATCGTTGAGTCACCATGTCTGACAAATATCTCGCTCTCTTGGAATTATTGCGGTCGACTGATGACTCACTCACCGCTTCTTTCCTCGCCGAGAACATGGGGGTGTCCACTCGAAGCGTCCGCTCCTACGTTGCTGCGGCGAAATCCGCCGCTCACCCGTACGACATCATCAGCGCAACGAGCACCGGCTACCGGCTCAACCGTGATGCCTACTTCACCTACCGCTCCGACCTCGATGCAAAGCCCGACTCTTTTCCGTCCACTCCCCGCGAGCGCGAACACCATATTGTTCACCGACTCGCGTCGACCAGCACGGGTCTGTCGATTGACGACCTCGCGTCGTCGCTGCACGTCTCAGCGGCGACGATTGAATCGGATATCAAACGAATCAGACAGAACGCCGTCGACTCGGGAGTTGCCATCGACAGAGTCGACAATGTACTCACGCTGCGAGGTGATGAGTCACAACTTCGCCGATTGCTGTCAACCCTGGTTCACGACACAACGAATTCGGGTTTGCTGAGCCTTGACACCATCGCTCTTCGATTCGAGATCCCGACCCTCGTAGACTTCAAAACAGATCTCATTGAACGGCTCGACTATCACCGTTACTTCATCAATGAATACGGAATCGATTCGGTTCTCTTACATCTCGCCATTGCTGTCGATCGAGTCCGACACGGTTTGACACTTCCCGACATCGAGATCGAGTTTGATGATGACACCACGTTCGTTTCGGGAATAGTCCGCGAGTTGGCCAAGCGTCACTTTTCTATCGACCTTGGAACGCGCGAAGAATGGTATCTCGCTCGCCAGCTTGCGACCAGAATCATCACTCCCGGATCGGGCGGACCGGCAGGCACGCCGGCGGTCGATAGTGAAGATTTTGCGCTCACCACTCGCGCGGTTGAACTCGTCTTTGACGAGTACCTCATCGACCTCCGCAACAGCGACCTCATCGGACGGCTCGCATTACACATCGGACATCTCGTGACCCGCGCCAAATTTGATTCTCCGTCACGAAACCCGCTGCAAAAATCGATCAAAGCGTCGTATCCACTCGTCTGGGATATCGCGGTGTTCATCGCGTCGACCATTCAAAAGGAACGCGACATCACAATTGACGAAGACGAGATTTCCTACATCGCCTTGCACATCGGAAGCCACCTCGAACGCCAAGCGCAGGCAAAGAATCGGGTTTCCGCCACAATCGTGAGCCCCTCGTATTACGACCTGCACATTGTGATGAGGGAAAGTATCGAGAAGATCCTTGGTGGAGAAATCACCATCGAATCCGTGATCACACGGACAGATGTTCGCGCGAGTGACATCACGACCGACATCGTCATCACAACGATTCCACTCCCCTTTGAACTTGACACAATCGTCCAGGTGCAACCGTTCCTTTCTGAGTCCGATATCGACGCGGTTCGTCGAGTGACGTCTCGAGCACGGCGTGGTCGTCGGCGAAACCTCATTCGTGAGCGGTTACTGGAATACTTCCGCGCGGACATGTTCTATCGAAACGTCACATTCGACGGGCCGGAGTCCGCAATCCGCACGCTTGGCGACGCTCTGAAATCGCATGGAATCATCGACGATGGATACATCGCAAGCGCGATCGAACGCGAACAGATGTCGTCGACCGTGTTTGTCGAAGGGCTCGCGGTCCCGCACGCAATGTCGATGACCGCTCAACGGCCGACAATCGCACTCGCGGTCAATGAGGTGGCGACGCTCTGGGGCGATCAGCGTGTCAATGTCGTAGCGTTTATCGCGTTTGCGGCGAGCGGTCGCGAAGAGTTCCAAGAGGTGTTTGAGCAGTTCGTCGACGTGTTCTCTGATCGAGCGCGCATGGCCGACGTCATCAAGAATTCAACGACCTTTGAAGGTTTCATCGACACCCTCGTTCACGTCATCGATGTTTAACGAAGTGAGCCCCGCGAAGGTCCTGCGGACGTTCGCGAGATAGTGTCCCGCTCGGCAGGCGATTTCGAAGAAAAAGGTGAGTGAGCCCGGAGCGGAAGAATCCAGTGGATTCTTCCGTCTGATAGACAGCGCATGCTGTACTTAATTTTTCGAAGTGAGCCCGGAGAGACTCGAACTCCCGACATCCACGGTGTAAGCGTGGCGCTCTAACCAACTGAGCTACAGGCCCTGACCGCTTAATCATAGGGGAACATCGACGAGTGGCGCGCAGCGGTCTAGGATTGGGTGGACGCCGTCGCAACCCTGACAGCGCCACTTCCTCGCCACCTTTGATTGGAAGACTTACTTTATGAGCGTGAACGACCAAGATCCGTATTCGTCGTCAGCGTTGGACAGCAACCCAGACGAGACGGCCGAATGGCAAGAGTCCCTCACGGACGTCGTTTCAGCGCAGGGTCACGAACGTGGTCGCGAGTTGATGCTCGCTCTGTTGAAGCGTTCTAAAGAATTGCACCTCGGTGTCCCGACGGTGCCGACCACGGATTACCTGAACACGATTGCTCCCGAGAACGAGGTTGCGTTCCCTGGCGACGAGGACATCGAGCGTCAGTACCGCGCCTGGATTCGATGGAACTCCGCAATCATGGTGCACCGAGCCCAGCGGCCCGGTATCGGAGTTGGCGGTCACATCGGGTCGTATGCCTCAAGTGCGTCGCTTTACGAAGTCGGGCACAATCATTTTTTCCGCGGACCGGATCACCCCGGTGGCGGCGACCAGATTTTCTACCAGGGGCACGCCGCGCCCGGCATGTATGCACGCGCGTTCCTCGAAGGGCGTTTGACGGAAGACCAGTTGGATGGCTTCCGTCAGGAAAAGTCGCATTTCGCTGGTGGTTTGTCGTCGTATCCGCACCCTCGACTGATGCCTAATTTCTGGCAATTCCCGACGGTATCAATGGGACTCGGTCCGATTAACGCGATCTACCAGGCGCAGTTCAACAAGTACATGACGAACCGTGGCATCAAGGACTGTTCCGATCAACACGTGTGGGCATTCCTCGGTGATGGCGAAATGGACGAAGTTGAATCTCGCGGCGCGCTTCAACTTGCAGCTAATGACGGCCTCGACAATCTCACCTTTGTCGTGAACTGCAATCTGCAGCGACTCGACGGCCCCGTCCGAGGGAACGGAAAAATCATCCAGGAACTGGAATCGTTCTTCCGCGGTGCGGGGTGGAATGTCATCAAGGTCGTGTGGGGACGCGAGTGGGATTCACTCCTTCTCAATGACACCGATGGCGCACTTCGCGACCTCATGAACGCGACTCCGGACGGCGATTTTCAGACGTACAAAGCCGAATCGGGTGCATATATCCGCGAGAACTTCTTCGGCCGCGATCCCCGCACCGCAGCAATGGTTGCTGACTGGACCGACGACCAGATTTGGTCCCTCAAGCGCGGTGGTCACGACTACCGAAAACTGTATGCAGCGTACGCCGAGGCGCTCTCCCATAAGGGTAAACCGACCGTCATTCTCGCGAAGACAGTCAAGGGCTACGGTCTCGGAAAGTCGTTTGAAGGTCGTAATGCCGTTCACCAGATGAAGAAGTTATCGCTCGATGTTCTCAAGTCGTTCCGCGATGACTTGCGCATTCCGATTTCGGACGCGCAGTTGAAGGCGGACCCATACCGCCCGCCTTACTATCACCCCGGCCCTGACGACCCAGCCATCCAGTATTTGCTCAACAAGCGGCGTGAACTCGGCGGAGCGTTGCCGCAGCGACGCCATGAGCCCGCTCCGATTGCCCTGCCCGACGCCAAACTTTACGAGTTGACAAAGAAGGGTAGCGGCAAGCAAGAAGTTGCGACGACGATGGCGTTTGCTCGCCTGTTGAAGGACCTTCTTCGCGACGAGAGTATGGGTAAGCGCTTCGTGCCGATAATCCCAGACGAAGCACGCACCTTTGGAATGGACTCGTATTTCCCCACCGCGAAGATTTACAACCCGTTCGGACAGAACTATGTCTCGGTAGACCGCGACCTGTTGCTTGCCTACAAGGAAAGTGTCGAAGGTCAAATTCTTCACACCGGAATCAACGAGGCCGGGGCGATGGCAGCATTTGTCGCGGCCGGAACATCGTATGCGACACAGGGCGAAGTCATGATCCCGGTTTACGTGTTGTACTCCATGTTCGGTTTCCAGCGGACAGGTGACCAGATGTGGCTCGCGGGCGACCAGATGGCTCGCGGTTTCATCATCGGGGCGACCGCCGGCAAGACCACACTTGCGGGCGAAGGCCTCCAGCATGCTGATGGCCATTCGCATCTCATTGCCTCGGCGAACGATGCTGTCATCGCCTACGACCCGGCATTCGCTTTCGAGATTGGACACATCGTCAAGGCTGGTCTTGACCGCATGTACGGCGGCACCCACTCAGACCCCGACGTTTACTACTATCTCACCGTCTATAACGAGCCCATGCTCCAGCCAGCGGAACCTTCCGGAATTGACATCGACGGCCTGTTGCGTGGCATGTACAAATACCGCGCCGCCGCGAAGGGTTCAATTCCTGCACAAATTTTGGCCAGTGGCGTGGCCGTTCCGTGGGCACTCAAGGCCCAAAAGTTGCTTGCGAGCGATTGGAATGTTGCAGCTGATGTGTGGTCAGTGACGTCGTGGAACGAGCTTCGACGTGACGGTCGTGATTCAGACCGATACAACTTCCTGCACCCAAAGGAACTTCCCCGCGTTCCGTTCGTTACAGAGAAACTTCGCAACGAACGCGGACCGGTTGTTGCCGTCAGTGACTTTATGCACGCGGTCGCCGATCAAATTCGACCATATGTCCCGACTGATTTTGCGACGCTTGGCGGCGATGGCTTCGGCTTCTCGGACACGCGCGCAGCAGCTCGACGCCATTTCGCCATCGACACAGAGTCGATTGTTGTTCGCGTCTTGCAGCAGCTCGCCCAACGCGGAGAAGTCGACCGAACGGTCGTTATCGATGCCTTCGAGCGTTACCGTCTTGATGACGTCACCGCGGGCACCACCGGAAACACCGGTGGGGACGCTTAGGGTAACCCAATGATTATCGTGATGGCGCCGGGACAGGGGTCGCAAACCCCTGGATTTCTCGAACCGTGGCTCGACGTCGATGGCGTTCGCGAGCATCTTGGCGCGTTGTCCGATGCTGCGGGGGTTGACCTGGTCGAGCACGGCACCCTTTCTGATGCAGACACGATTCGTGACACCGAAATTGCACAACCGTTGATTGTCGCGGCGTCAATCGTCACGGGCGCTCTCCTTCTCGAGGGGCGACGCAATGCGGTTGGGGGCGTCGCGGGTCATTCGGTGGGTGAATTCGCCGCTGCGTGCCTCGCCGGCATCATGTCCGACATCGACGCGATTCGCCTGGTTGGCGTACGTGGCCGCGCAATGGCGAACGAAGCATCCAAGGTCGCAACAGGAATGAGCGCCGTGCTTGGCGCAGATCTCGATGTGCTGCAAACAAGACTCAGTGAATTAGGGCTAACCGCCGCGAACATGAACGGTGGTGGACAGGTTGTCGTCGCTGGCGAACTTGGCGCACTCGCCGCACTTGCTGAAGAACCCGTTCCCGGTTCGCGGGTCATCCCCCTGCAGGTAGCCGGCGCGTTCCACACTGCGTTTATGGCGGGAGCGGTCGACGTCCTGCGCGAGGCAGCCTCGACGGTGGAACCGGCCGACCCGACGCTCACGATCTACACCAACCGCGACGGTTCACGGGTGTCGAATGGCACCGACTATGTGAATTTTCTCATTGAACAAGTCAGCAGCCCCGTCCGCTGGGATCTGTGTATGGACGCATTCGTGCACGACGGAGTCACGGGGGTTATCGAACTTGCCCCAGCGGGAGCGCTCGTCGGTCTCGCCAAGCGCGGTCTCAAAGGAATCCCGACGGTCGCCGTCAAATCCCCCGACGACCTCGTCGCGGCCATCGAACTATTGGAGGCATCATGACCCAGCCAACTCTTCACCAAGCGGTGGGGTCCCCCTTTACACGGATTATTTCCGTCGGGGCGGCTCGTGGGGATGTCAACGTTCCTAACGACGACATCGTCGGACCAATCGAGTCGAGTGATGAGTGGATCCGTCAGCGAACTGGTGTCATCAGTCGCACACGTGCTAGCGCGTCCGTCAGTGCCGCGGATCTCGCGACCACCGCGGCAAACGAGGCCATCGCGAATGCAAAGATATCGGCCAGCGAAATTGGGGCCGTCATTATTGCAACAATCTCGAACGACGTCTTGACACCATCGATGGCCGCCTTGGTTGCCGAACGCATCGGTGCTACACCGGCCGCCGCCTATGACGTCTCGGCTGCGTGCGCTGGGTTCTGTTATGGAATTGCGCAGGCCGACGCCCTTGTTCGAGCCGGCGCTGCGAAATATGTACTCGTCATCGGTGCCGAAAAACTCAGCGACTACGCCAAACCGACCGATCGAACCATCTCGTTCCTGTTGGGCGACGGCGCAGGTGCGGTCATCGTCGGTCCGGCCGACAGCGTGGGAATCTCACCGACGATTTGGGGCTCTGACGGCGGCAAATGGGACGCAGTCGGCATGGACCGCCCAACCCGCGAGGCATTCGACGACCGAGACGGCGAGTTTCCCACTCTGCGTCAAGACGGACAAACGGTTTTCCGTTGGGCTGTATGGGAAATGGCCAAAGTCGCGCAAGAGGCACTCGACGCGGCTGGCATTTCGGCGGCTGATCTCGCTGCCTTTATCCCCCACCAGGCGAATATGCGCATCATTAACGAATTCGCCAAGCAACTCAACGTGCCTGACAGCGTGGTTATCGCCCGCGATATCGAAACGACAGGGAACACCTCTGCTGCGTCCGTTCCCCTTGCGATGCACCGCGTGCTTGCCGAAAACCCAGAGCTAAGCGGTGGTTACGCTCTCATCATTGGTTTTGGTGCTGGTCTCGTTTACGCGGCGCAAATTGTCCGCCTTCCTTAACACATTCGCGCCGACACCCTAAAATGGTGAACGGTATACCAACCCACCTAAGGAGAAATAATGGCTCAGTCCAAAGATGAGGTCCTCGCCGGCCTTGCCGCTCTCGTCAACGACGAGACGGGCGTACCCGTAGAGAGCGTCGTCTTCGGAAAGTCCTTCGCGGATGACCTCGACATCGATTCGATCTCGATGATGACGATTGTCGTGAATGCGGAAGAACAATTCGACGTCAAGATTCCTGACGACAAGGTTTCCGAACTGAAAACGGTTGATGACGCCGTGAACTACATCGTTTCGGCCCAGTCCTAGAACGATTCGTGCGGCGGGGTTCGCGCCCCGCCGCATTGACGTATCTCCAGCACAAAACGGAAGAGTGACCAGATGACCACCATCGTTGTGACCGGGATCGGCGCGACCTCGTGCCTCGGCGGGAACGCTCGCGACACCTGGGAAGCGCTGCTCCGCCGCGAGAGTGGAATCCGACTTCTCACAGAAGAATGGGTCGAGACACATGAGCTCCCCGTCAAATTTGCCGGTCGAGTGAAAGTTCCAGCGTCCGAAGTTCTCGAGCGTATCGAAATCAAGCGCCTTGACCCCTCCGCTCAACTTGCTGTCATTGCCGCGCGCGAAGCGTGGGCTGATGCGGGTGCGCCGACCGACGCCAAAGAACGTGTTTTGGTGGATTTTGCGACCGGGATTGGCGGGCTCAACACGCTTCTCGACGCGTGGGACGTGCTCAAAGAAAAGGGACCGCGTCGGGTTCTTCCGATGACGATCCCCATGCTCATGCCGAACGCGGCAGCCGCAGCAATTTCGATGGACCTGCAGACGCGTGGCGGTGCTCGAACCTGTGTTTCAGCGTGTGCGTCCGGCACTGAGTCGATTTCTAACGCTGTAGATCACCTTCGCGCCGGTATCGCCGATGTCGTCATTTGCGGCGGAACCGAATCAGTCATTCACCCACTTCCGATCGCTGCTTTCGCGGCGATGCACGCGCTGTCGACGCGCAATGATGACCCCGCCCGTGCGTCGCGACCATACGACAAGGACCGCGATGGGTTTGTGCTCGGCGAGGGGGCTGCCGTCTTGATTCTCGAGACCAAGGAACACGCCGAGGCGCGCGGTGCAAAGATTTACGCCGAAATCGCGGGCGGATCGGTCTCATCCGACGCGCATCACATCACAGCACCCGACCCAGAGGGCAACGGGGCTGCTCGCGCGGTTCTCGACGCGCTTACGGATGCTGGAGTGACCCCCGCCGACGTCAACTACATCAATGCTCACGCGACGTCGACGCCCGTCGGAGACATCGCCGAATACACCGCGCTTCACAAGGTATTCGGTGACCGCATCAAGGAAATCCCGGTGTCGGCAACCAAATCAGCGACAGGACATCTTTTGGGCGGAACCGGTGCGCTGGAGGCGATGTTCACGGTGCTCTCAGTGCATGAAAAGATTGCCGCGCCGACACTCAACCTCGACAATCAGGACGAGGCGATTCCGCTTGATGTCGTCATTGAACCTCGACCTCTGCCAGACTCAATCGTCGCAATCAGTAACTCGTTCGGGTTTGGCGGCCACAACGCTGTCATCGTCGTCAAATCGATCTAGCACTCACTCGAGCCGAACGTTTTAACGGCAACTGTCGCTCCACACTGCGTCGGTAAGGTTCTAATTCGTCGTCCCACGCCGTGCCAAGAGCGAGCGACAACTCGTATTGCAGTTCGGTCGCATCGCCGCGAGCCATCTCTATTGCGTATCGAACTCTG
The DNA here is from genome assembly GCA_009704225.1 of Actinomycetota bacterium. Next base: position 9,225 of record WLEN01000007.1, read on the forward strand.
TCTTCACCAACCATCGCGTTGCCCGCCGCATCCGTCAGGGTGAAGAATATGCCGAGGCTAGGCGTATGGACATAGCGAACCCCGTCTCGATTGGTCGCGGTGGACTCCCAGACTTCAAATCGGGTGCGGTCCCAACCGCGCAAAGCAGAGGCAAATCGAGCGGCAGACCCGCTCGGCCCTGACCACGCCACGGTCGTGCAAACGCTCCCCTCTTCGCGTGGCTGGTCACCCCAATCGACGGGAGTTTCTGACCCCAGAATGTGTCCGAGAGTCCATGCGACGTGCGGTGCGAGCGCAACAGGGCACGAGTGAACATGAATCACTCCGTGTGCGTCGTTCATCCATCCTCCTCGAGCCGTACGACTTCCCCTCGAACGGCACCACGGATGGAAACTTAAGTATGCGCGCGACTCGAGAAAAAGTCCAATCGACCGAGTACTGACGGGATTTAGTGGTGCAGAAGAGATCCGTCACGCGACATGACGTTCTTTTCGCCTGCTCTCACGGCGAACGGCAGTCGGTTCTGTTTCGGAGGTATCGGGCAGTTGAAGTTGTATGAGAACGCACAAGGTGGCAACACCGCAAGGTTGAAGTCCATCGTGACCGTCCCGTCAGGGTTCGGCACGACAAAAAGAAATCGACCGACGGAGTAGGTTTCGGACTCGTTTGTGTGGTCAGCGAAGATGATCTGCAACGCTTTGCCGGTGCCAATCGTCACGAGAGAAACCGTGTGCTCGCCGTGAGTGAATTCGATTTCACCAGGAATCACTTCGGCTTTGCTCGACCCGAGTTTCTTGTCAACATCCAGTGTCGTTCCCACGGGATTCGGCTTCCAACGACCGGTGACGACCCAGTCACCGTTGTAGTCATAGGCATCGATTCCGCCGTAACTCACGACCCATTCACTTTGTGCGTCCCAGACGCGTAGCCCGTAGAGTCCGTCCTCGGCAATGATCGTTCCACTCCGTGTTTCCGAAAACCGAATCGTCGACGCATCCTCGCCCGGTCCGTTAATCAGAACTGACCCGTCAACCACCTGGTCGTTCACCGTGATTCCATCGGACACAGCTGCGGTCAGTCGAAGGCCTTTCCCGCCATCTGGTCTGGGCGCCCAGGATCCAGGGATTCCCCAGACTGTTTGTTCAGAGTCAATCCACTGAGTCAAGACCAGAGCAAGACTGCCAAAAGGCTCTTTGGCCTGGGCTTCGCGGCGCGAATGAAACAACGCAAATCGGTCGCTCGCCTCGGTCATGTGACAATTCTGTCGAGTAATGCAGGTGAGTTGTTGAGGCTCACCGTGCGATGGCGCGACGATACACGTCTAGCATCGTCTTAGTTCGTCGGGATTGTCGAAATTCGGCGAGATGATCGAGTTCTCGCTTCCCTGCAGCGGGAACGTGATTCCGTGCCGTCGAATCCAACGCCCGCCCCATTGCCGCCGCGGTGAGATCTGTCGTCAGCGTGTATGAGCCTGCCGGGAGGTCTCTCGCAACCTCTTCATCGACAAGGATGACGTGCGTTCCCAGCGAAACCGCTTCGGTGACCGTCATACCTTGGGTTTCGAAATCGTTCGATGACTGTACGAGGAAATCTGCTTCGGCAATTGCTTTGATCGCACGGTCGTATGGCAGCGCTCCAAGAAACACCACGTTTTCCCCCGCCATGGCTTTGGCCTTCTTCGCCAGCGCGCCACCTCCCGCAATGACAACGGACAATCGCGCGGTGGCGCGAGCGACTCCGTCCAAAAATTCGAGAAGACGTTTTTCTGGTGAGAAGCGCCCAACCCATGCGTAAACGGGCAAATCATGTTTGACACGCGGAGAGTGAGCGACGGCGTCAAGGACATCATCGTTGACTCCGGTTGGGACGACGGCGATTTGCGGGTTACGTCGTGACGTGACGTCGTTGTGCGTCAACAAACGTGCAAAATGGCCAGACGGCGCAATCACGATGTCTGCGTGATGCGCGTATCCCGCCAGATAGTCGAACGCCGTGGTTGGTCGCTTCTCGAAACGAGACCCGAGTGACCACTTTTGCCACTGAGCCAACATCGCGTAAAAGACTCCAGGAAGCGGGATAGAGCCATCAACGCCAACATCTAAGCGGTGATGCATCGTGTGCACAATCGGTATTGCGTTGTCATGGGCAAATCTGTAACCAAGCGCCGCTCCCCAGAAATCAGATTGAACATGAACGATGTCAACCGAGGGTCGCTTTTGTAGAGCAGTCGCGATCATCGTCAGGTGTGACGTTCGAGGCCACATCCAGGTGTATTCCGCGACTGTCGGTACCGCCAACGAGGGCAGGTCGATGTAACGCTCGTCATCCACCGGTCCACTGCGAAGCGCCGGTGACACGAACGTTACCGTGTGACCTGCGCGCTCGAGGAACTCTGCCTGAAGATTTACCGAAACCTGAGCGCCACCGAGGGTGAAGGGGTGCTGTTCGCAGAAAATAAGGACGTGCATTGTGTCGTCAGTCTATTGTTTCGTTTCATTCCGGTTCGTCTCTGTACTCGACGTTCGAGCCTGCGTGTGCCATTCCGACGCCAACCGTGGCACGATGGATTAACGGCTCTGAAGGAGAATTATGGCAAACGATATACCGACGATTCACGAGGCCGACGCAGCGTCGTTAACGCTGCCAGTCGCCTCTCCCAAGCCAACAAGTCTGACCGGACAAACCGAGTCATCCCTGACGTTGTGGGAATCCCCCGATGGGCGTGTCCAGTTGGGAGTGTGGGAGTGTTCGCCCGGTACGTTCACGGCGACACGAGACGGTTATGACGAGGTCGCCCAGATTTTGTTTGGGGCAGCGACAATTACCACAGATGAAGGGCAGACCTGCGAGCTCGGCCCGGGAAGCGTGTTCGTCACCCCCGCAGGTTGGTCGGGAACGTGGACGATTCATGAGACGGTCCGGAAAACGTACGTCATACGCACGATTTCCTAGCACCGAACGGAAAATCTCTTCAGCCGGCGCCTACTCATGATTACGGGCAAACTGGGCGCTGCTCACCTCGAGAGAAGTAGGGCGAGCGGGGCTTGAACCCGCGACCGACGGATTATGAGTCCGCTGCTCTAACCAGCTGAGCTATCGCCCCGAGAACCCCAGCCTACCGAGAGGGATTACGAGCCGCGGTATATCTGCTCAAACCGGTCGAGAGTCGTAGCAATGTCGTGGTCAGACACGATCGCAAGGGACTCCCGCTGGTACGAGCGATACTCGCTGTCAGAACTGTTGAGAATCCGGGCAATTGAGTCGGCGAGGCCCGAAATGTCCCTGGGTTCATAGAGATAACCGTTGTCGCCGTTGTGAACCAAATGCGGAAGTGCCATTGCGTTTGCCGCAACTATCGGTAGTCCGCTCGCCATCGCCTCCATTGTCGCAATTGATTGCAATTCAGCGATTGACGGCATCACAAAAACGGCTGCCTCGGACAGTAAAGTACGCAACGTTTGTTCGTCGACGTGCCCGCGGAATGTGACTCGGTCCGCGATTCCGTTGTCACGTGCAATCTTTTCGAGTCGTCCCTGGTCGTCGCCAGATCCCGCGATAACGACACGAAGAGTGCCCTTCGGGAATCGCGCAAGGGCATACAGCAACTCTTCGATCCGCTTTTCCTGCTCAACTCGACCGAGGAACATCGCGTAGGGGTCTTTCCGCTTGCCCAATACCGGGCGATAGTTCGAGATATCGAGCCCGCACGAGATCGCGTGAACGCCGGATCGATGAACGGCGTGTTCCAAATATTCGGCGGCCTTTCGCGTCGGCGTTGTTGCTTCGTCGACCATGGCATAGGTCTTCATCGCAACTTTCCACAGCGCGCGTGTCAACCAATCAACTCCGAATTGAGGCAAAGGCAGGAACTGAGCGGTGTTTTCAGGCATGAAATGGTTGGTGGCGATAACTCGGATGCCTTTGTCGTGGGCTTCGCGGACCAGTCCCCACCCAACGTTGATGTGCGACTGGATGTGAACAACGTCCGGTTTCACCTCATCCAGAATCGCTCGGGTGTCAGCGCGAACCTCCCACGGCAACGCAAACCGTGCCCACGGATGATTGAACCACTTCCACGAGCGCAGTCGATAGACCTCGAGGTCCACCCCATCGTGATTTTCAACTCGGGGACCGAACTTGTCGTCTGGCGACGGTGCAACAATCACCACTCGATGTCCGCGTCCGACAAGGCCAACGGCAAGACGCTCGGCGAACTTCGCCGCTCCGTTCACATCGGGCGGAAAAGTGTCCGCCCCGATAAGGATCGTCAGTCGTTTACCCACCATAGCTATCGTTGTGGCTATCGCAGGGTTTGTGGGTGGTGTCGTGCGAGCAGGACAACGCCGATGACGGAGAGTGCGCCGCCCACAGCAAGACCCGCCAGCGCGAAGGGTGGAAAGCGGTCGGCCTCCCCCAGCACCGTGATGGCGATTGCCACGGCAACGAGCGGGTCGATTACGGTCAATCCGGCAATAACGAGGTCTGGTGAGCCAACTGAATATGCAGTCTGAACGAAATAGCCCCCGAGAAGTGCGGCAACAATGAGTCCGGCCAGACAAAGAATCATGAATGCGTCAACTTGATTGGACTGCCAACGGTTGATGAGAACCTTGGTGATGGTGACCACGAATCCGTAAAGAGTCCCCGCCGCAACGATGTAGAACATCGCTCGAAGCCGCTGACGGAAAATTACGAATGCGGCCACGACAACAGCGACCACCG
>WLEN01000070.1 GCA_009704225.1 Actinomycetota bacterium
CGATCTCTTATGGATGCTTAACGGCGTCGTCTACGTTGTGCTTCTGTTCACAACCGGTCAGTGGGTGCGGATCGTGCCAACGTCCTGGGATGTCATTCCCAACGCGGCGTCGGCGGCTCTTCAATACCTCACGTTCACTTGGCCGGTCGAGAACCCGTGGGTCGCTTACAACAGCTTGCAGACGCTCTCGTATTTTGGAGTGGTGTTTGCCCTTGCGCCGCTTGCCATTCTCACCGGTGTGCGGCTGTCTTCCGCTTGGCCTTTGGATGCGCCCCGCCTGAATCGCGTTTTGCCCGAGAAACCCATCCGTCGCCTACACAACATCGTGTTATTCGCATTCATGGCGTTCATTGTGGTGCACGTCAGTCTTGTACTCTTCACCGGCGCCGTACTGAACCTCAACGTGATGTTCGCCGCGAGAAATGACCTGAGTTTCGTGGGCACCATCATCTTCATCACAGCGCTCGCGGTGCTGACGGGTGTGTGGTTTGCACTGACTGACTCGGCACAGAAGAGGCTAGCCCGTCTGGCCGGCGAGGTTAATTAGCGTTTCGCAAGTCGATAGAATTGTGCGAGCGCCTTCGCGCGCGGGCCTCTAGCTCAGTTGGTAGAGCAACGGACTTTTAATCCGTGGGTCGTCGGTTCGATCCCGACGGGGCCTACACAAACTAACCTCTCGAGAAGTTCGATTCTCACGTTAGCCCGGAACAGTCGAGTTACCCTTTGCTCATGCCCTTTCCGCTTCTGTCTCCGCGCGTCAGCATTGAACCGCTGACCATGCGAGACGTGGATGAATTCGTCCGATATCGGCAGGTCCCGGAAATCGCTCGCTTTCAGAGTTGGGATACGAACTATTCGGCAGAACACGGCGTTGACCTCGTTCAGTCACAGGAGGGTGTCGTGCTGCCCGCACCGGATAACTGGTTGCAACTAGCAATTCATGATCGTGAGACTGGTGAGTTGCTGGGCGATTTAGCTCTGCACACCATCGACACAGCCGAACTTTCGTTTGAGATTGGCTTCACATTAGCGCCCCAAAACCAGGGAAACGGGATTGCCCGCGAGGCCACCCGTCGACTTCTGGATTTTTTGTTTGACGAGCTGGGCGCGATTTCGGTCTGTGCACACTGCGACAGCCGCAATTCAAAATCAATCACGTTACTCAGGGCACTTGGTTTTCAACATCGTCCGTCGAAAAGCTGGACTGAGAATTTCAAAGGCGAATCGATAGTCGTCAACTACTTCAGCGTCATTGCCCAAGATTTTCATAGCCAAATTTAAGGTTCACACGTGCCCCAAATGTTATTCTTTTGAGAATTTATCGTAAGGATTTAACAATGGCGAAAGGTCAGTTTGCAGCGCTTGCCGTGGCGGCCATTGCGTTTGCGGTCATGGGGACAACTCCCCTTGTCGCGCACGCCACCGTGCCAGAGCCCGGAGCGACTCCGCCTCCTGCTTCCGCGACTTTGCCTGCGCCTGCCGACGCGCCGGCCGAATGCACGGTCACTGGAACGGCACGGTCAGAAACTCTCTTGGGAACTCCCGGTGACGACGTCATCTGTGGACTTGGCGGGAAAGACACCATCGTCGGCGGCGAAGGCGATGACACCCTCTACGGCGGTGCGGGCAACGATCGTGTTCTGGGTGGAAACGGTGACGACGAAATCGTCGGTGACGATGGCAAAGATTCAATCGACGGCGGCGGGGGAAATGACTCTGTCGATGGTGGTTCTGGAAATGACAACATCGTCGGTGGAGCCGGTGAAGACAACCTTCTCGGCGATGTGGGTAAAGACAACCTGTCTGGCGGAAGCGGCGATGACGCACTCAACGGTGGCGCTGGTGTTGATGGACTCCGCTCGGGGTTGGGTGACGACACGTGCGCTCGAGACATCGCCGACCGACAATTTGATGCGTGCACCATTGATGTTGACGCGCCCATCGTAAGTTTCCCTGACAATTACATTCTCGAATTTCAGGCAGGCACAACGGCGGTATTCCGCTGGATTGTAGAAGATAGCTCGGGCGTGGCGATGACCTGGGCCGCAATTGGTGGCCCCTCTGGTTGGATGACCGAGTGGTGCGGTTTTGCAATTCCCTTAGAACGAATCGAAGGGAGTGCCGAGTCTGGAACGTATGAGTTGCGATGTGACATTCCCAACAACGCCGTGAACGAAAACTACACTCTCTACATCGGGGCTTCCGATGCGCTCGGTAATTCCAACGCGGTTCCCGGGTGGGCGGCATTTGGATTCACCGTGTTCGGCGGTTCATCCGACAACCGCGTGCCCGAAATTCTCGAGATTCGCCTCCCGACCACCGTTAGCGCTGGCGAGACGTTCACCGTTGATATTGATGTCAGCGATGAGTCAGGCACGGCCGGAGTTTATTCATGGTTTTTGGGCGCCGCGCCCTACTACTACTCTGACCAGAATGGTTTGTTCATTCCCGCTGACGGCCCGGCGGAACTGATCGAGGGTGACCCGACCGACGGCACGTGGCGACAATCGTTGACCGTTTCGCTATCAGCAATACCTGGCGAGTACAGGCTCCTCCTCAGCATTCGCGACACGGTCGGTAACCGTGGTTTCGACATGACCGAATACGTCGTCACCGTCACTGACCAAAACGCCAGTGAATGAGCCGAATGATTGACGCATCCGCAATTACCATAGATGCCCTGAACGCCGACCCGTATCCGGTCTACGACGAGCTCCGAAAAATCGCGCCAATTGTCTACGTGCCTCAGATTGACGAATGGCTCGTCACGTCGTGGGATGACTGTCGCGCAATCGGTGCGTTGAAAGACTCGGTGCAACTCGCACCGGGCCATCCCGTTGACCAGGAGTTTTTCGGTGGTGACAGCGTTCTGACGATGTCCGGTGACAAGCACAAGGGTCTTCGTGAGGGAATTGACCAGTCGCTCAAGGCCGGTCCGGTCGCGCGGTTCCTGGACGACGGTGGCCGTGACACAGTCATCCGGTACATCGACGCGATCGCCCCGCAGGGACGCGGAGACCTCGCCGTTGACCTGTTCAACAAAATCAGCGTTCGTGTTGTTGGCAACCGACTCGGGTTCGACGACGTGGATGACGAGACCTTGGTTCGCTGGTTCGAAGCGCTCAGCGGCGGTCTGTCGAACAAAGAGGGGGATAACGAAGCGAGTATCCGAGCGGAAGTGACAATTCGAGAAATCGACGAATACATGGGCGACAAAATCGCCCGCCTTCGCGCGACGCCAGACGACACCTTGTTGTCCCACATGCTTCACGTGGGTTTACCGGACGGGGAAGGACCGCGAACCTTCGACGACGTCATGCCGTCGATTCGCGTCATCATCTTGGGAGCGTTCCAAGAACCGGGGCATTCGGTTGCGACCACGTTCTGGGGGTTGCTCAATGAACCGGACCAACTGCGCGAGTTGCAGGCGTCGCCGAACGAATTCGCTCCGGCCGCGCTTCGCGAGAGCTTCCGGTGGATCGCGCCGATTGGAGTCGTCGCTGCCCATCCACTTACGGATTTCACCTACAACGGGGTCACTGTCCCCGCTGGCGCACCACTGTCGCTCGTCGTCGCCGCCGCGAACCGCGATCCCGCAAAGTTCACCAATGCGCACCGCTTCGACATGCACCGCACGCAAACGGTGAACGCCACCTTCGGATATGGAGTCCATCACTGCTCGGGCCACCAACTCGCGAAGGGCTTGGGCGAGATCATGGTGGAAGAGACAGCCCGTCGACTTCCAAACCTGAGGCTCGACCCCGACGCGCCCGCCACGGTTTCCGGGTATCTGTTCCGCGGCGCGAAGTCGCTCCCCGTTCTCTGGAACTAGCCCATCAACACGTCGTTGATAACGACCCCTAGGCACGCTGCTCCGACAACGACGAGAGCCACGACCAGAACCCCCGAACGGCGTTTGCCAAGCGAGACGGCGAGCCCACCCCAACCGGTTTCCCGGTCGATGTCAATGTCGGGAATCGCGTTGAGAACGTGCGCCGTCACCCCCACCAGAACGCTGAGAAGGACGAGGGGAAATGGTGGCCACAGAGTTGCCGAACTCGCCTGCGCGATAAACACCGGCATCAGAGCGAACGACAACGCGTACGGCGCCCACGACCAAACTGTTCGAGCAAGGAGAAAGTTGTAAGCCAGTGCGCTCGCAACGGCGGCAATGTGTGCAGCGCCACCGACCCAGCCCGCGGCGAAAAACGACAGCGGAATTGTCAGCGTTGCGCTGACCAAAATCGGCACACGAAGATCCTCGGGGCGCAGTTCGCCGCGAACAGTTGGTTTATTTGCTCGTCCCGCGGCTCGATCCGCTGCTGCGTCGTGCACATCGTTTGTCCACCCAACCGTGGATTGGCCGGCAGCGCTGGCGAGAAAGACGAGGGCGACGCTAGACCAGGAACCGCCGCAAATTGCCGTCGCGATTGTCATGAGAAGCACCATCGCGAGCGCTTGGGGAAAGTGTGTCGCGGCGATGTATCCACGAAGCCGAGCGCCACGAAGGAAATCGTTGTCCACGGTCGGCAGACTAACAGTTCGCGGTAATCATGGCCCCGGAGGTGCGACAAAAAAGATCGGCAGCCACGTCGGATGGTGCGCATAGACCAGCACAAGAAAAACAACCACATCAAAAAGCAGATGCACGGTGACGATGTAGTACACCGAGCGACTCTTCTCGAAAATCCACCCCTGAATCAGGGCAAAGGGCAGCGTGAGCAAAGGGCCCCACGACCGATATCCCAGTTCCCACAAGAACGATAAGAACACAATCGCCTGCAATACATTCGCCGTCCAGAACGGGAAGTGCCGGCGCAACAGAGCGAACACAATGCAGATGA
>WLEN01000071.1 GCA_009704225.1 Actinomycetota bacterium
CCCGAGCACGCTGATTTGTTTCGGGCACTGCTTGGCGACGGATCTGCATGGGGAATGCGAATCGAGTTTGCGATTCAACCGAGCCCCGACGGGTTGGCGCAAGCGTTCATTATTGGCGAATCGTTTACCTCGGGTGACTCTGTGGCGTTAGCCCTGGGCGACAATATTTTTCACGGGTCTGGTTTCGAAAGCGCACTCCCCGGTACGACGAATTTCGAAGGTGGACATATTTTTGCGTACCCCGTCCCTGACCCCGAGCGCTACGGCGTTATCGAGTTTGACGCCGACGGCACCGCGCTTTCAATTGAAGAGAAACCGCAGAAGCCGAAGTCTCGATTCGCAATTCCCGGCGTCTACTTTTATGGACCCGATGTCGTTGATGTTGCGAAGGGAATTAAGCCCAGCCCGCGCGGTGAACTGGAAATCACGTCCGTAAGCGAGCACTACCTGCGTGACGGACGCCTTCGCGTCAGTGTGCTCGATGCGGGAACAATGTGGTTCGATACGGGAACAATCGACTCAATGATGGACGCGTCGGAATATGTTCGCGCGGTTGAACGTCGAACTGGCGCAAAGATTGCCTGCCCAGAGGAAATCGCGTGGCGACAAGGGTGGATCACGTCGGACCAACTTGCGACGATTGCGGCACCTCTCGAGAAGAGTGGCTACGGCTCGTATCTTTTGGGGCTTCTCAACAGCTAGCCTTGGCGCGTTTTCGCAGACTTGCGTAAGCGAAGCCCGACCGCCACGATGAAACGGATCGGCCACCACGCGATTCCCGGATAGCGTTTGCTGACCCAGCGCCGGGCGCTGACGTGATGTGCAGCGATCATGGACGTCGAGTGTTGTCGAGTTGAATGCCCGCCTTCGTGCTCAACCGTTGCGCTCGGTACAAACACATTGCGCCAACCGCTTCGGCCGAGTCGAAAACCCAGGTCTACGTCCTCGAAATACATGAAGAACCCGTCATCAAACCCGCCAACATCATCAAATGCTGCTCGCCGCACGAGGATGCACGCGCCACTTAGCCACCCAGCGTCGCGCACGGAGACATAGTCAGCGGACTGGTGATAGCGGCGAGTCCACGGATTGGCAGGCGCGAGGTCTCCTAAGAGCGCGTGGCCGACTCCGAGCCTTAGCGAGGGAATTGCGCGAGCAGACGGGTACACCGTGCCGTGCTGATCGCGAATGCGTGGCCCCAGAGCACCGATAGTTGAGTCACCATTACCGACGCGCACAAGTTCGTCGAGCGACCCGGAATCCAGCGTGAGATCGGGGTTGACGACGAAAATCCAGCCAATATCGGGGTGTAGAGTTGCGGCCCCAGCGTTAATTCCGCCACCGTACCCCGGATTGTCGGGTCGTGGCACGATGCGTGCGGTGGAACCCGTCAACGCTGACGCAAGTTGCTCGTCACCGCCCGGAACATTGTCGACGATGACGATATCCACGGCGTGGGTAGTGGAGTCAGGAATCGACGCCAGCAAATTGCGGATGGCGTCGCCTGATCGGAATGACACTGTCACAATTCCGATTCTCGTCGCGGGGTTGAGGCTACTCACGCACCCCATGCTAACCAACCCGCTCGGTGCGACGACGCCTCTCCTGCTTCCGCTGATTTTCCAATTACGTCACGTACACTCCAATTACACGTGTGTAAAGGGGTTTGAGTCGTGTCCAATTTCTGGAAGCGAGTATTCGCCGCCGTAGCGACGACGGTCACCGTCGCCGCGGGGTTGTTGATACCCACTTCAGTGAATGCGTTGACGCTATCAGGAGACGACTTCATGGCGGGAGAAATCGTTTCGGATCCCCAATTTTTTGATCAGAACGCCATGACGGCGCAAGAGATACAAGCGTTCCTGTCGAAGAAGGTACGACAATGCGGTTCGCTCAACCTCTGTCTGTCGGTTTACACCCAGGACACGTTCACGCGGGAGGCTACGTCTGTTCAGGGCGACGGGGCTGACCCGCTCTGCGGTAAATATGACGGCGCGAAGAATGAAACGGCAGCCCAGATCATTTTCAAAGTTCAACGCGCTTGTAACATCAGTGCGAAAGTGATTCTCGTCCTGTTGCAAAAGGAACAAGGGCTGATTACCAATTTCAATCCAACCGCCGACAAACTCAAGATTGCAACCGGGTACGCATGCCCCGATACCGCTCCGTGTGACGCAAAGTATTTTGGTTTCTACAATCAGGTCTATTCTGCGGCGTCTCAGTTGAAGCGCTATACGGAGCCCGCGAGTTCCTTCTACAATTCCAAGCCGGTTGGAGTCAGATCGCCGATACTCCTCCATCCCAATGCGCGTTGTGGAACAAAACTTGTGAAAATCAAGAATCTCGCGACACACGCGTTGTACATTTACACGCCGTACACTCCGAATGACGCGGCGCTCGCTAACCTCACTGGGATTGGAGACAGCTGTTCCAGTTACGGAAATAGCAACTTCTGGGAGTATTACTCGTACTGGTTTGACGCGCACGCCAACCTTTCTTCGGAGATTGACGACCAGGGCGACGCCATTACGAGCGACTGGGGAACCTTGATTGATGATTCGTCGTGCACCGAAACGGCAAACACCTGCTCTGCCGATTTTGACAACGCAGTTGCAACGTGGAACATCATCGCGGGACTCAAGTACGTGACAGGTCCCATCGCAACCAAGTACAAGTCCGCAGGCGGAGTAAGTGGTCAACTCGGGACGATTTCCAGACCGACGGAAACAATTAATGGCGGTTCGAACGGAGACGGCTCTCGCCAGAAGTTCCTCAATGGATTCATTTACCGGGACCCGACCGACGCAACGTTCATCGTGCTCAATGACGTTTTTCTCTATTACAGCGAGACGGGCGGGCCGAGCGGTTCGCTCGGGTGGCCGACGAGTGACGCGTCCTGCACAGACGGAAATTGTGGACAAGATTTTGCCGGGGGATACGTCATGTCGAGTCAGAACAACACGTTCCTGGTTCTCGATGGCGCTATCGGAGAATATTTGCAGGCAAACGGAGGCATAAACAGTCCGTGGGGACTCCCGCTCAGTGCTGCAGAGACCCGGACTTTCGGGTCGTTCGGAACCGGCCGAATCCAACAGTTTGAAAACGGAACAGTTTACGAGAAGGACGACACGGCCTATCTCGTCGCCGACGCACTCGCCGCCGCTCTTGCCGATGTCGGTGGAGTCGAAGTGGTTGGTTGGCCGCTCGCCGAACCCGTCCGGACGGGCGGCACACTCTCGCAACTGTATTCGGCAGGTCGTGTTGTCAAGGTCGGATCCGAGCAGGGCGTTCTTATTCCCACGGACTCCCTGAAGGCGCTTCGGCTCGCGGGGGGAATGTCGGGATATTTAGGCGTCCCGACCAGCAATGCGATGGAATACAAGGGTAAAGACGGATACCTCGGTTCTAAACAAGCATTTGAGGGCGGCACGATCGTCCGTGGACCGGCCGATGCGTTCGCAATGCCCGACGCCCTGTGGGACGCATATCTCACGAAAAATGGTGCCAAAGGTAAGTACGGCTGGCCCGTTGGCAACGCGAAATCCACCTCGAGGTACTGGACGCAATCGTTCCAACGTGGAAGTATTAGAGTTTCGCGATAGTTCCCACTCGACTGTGTCCCGATATGATTGCGCAGATGATAAGGCTGACGAAACCCCACTCATGCAGAAGGCGGCTCTCAGTCAGCGACTGAACGGTGAGGGCACACAGAATCAGAAATGGTACGGATGTCACAGACATGGGTGATTGAGCGAATTTTCGCCACAAGTCCCACAGTATGACGATAAGCGTGACGGCGAAGAGAATTGCCCCCACAAACCCAGTTTGCATTGTGATGTCGAGCCACACGTTGTGCGCCTGGGACATAGGCATGCTCTCCACCGAATGAATCGCAAACCACGGATCCCAACTCGGCCACCAACCAACGAAACCAGAACCCAGAATCGGTCTCTCGGTGATGCGGTCAATGACCGCAGCCCAAATATCGAAACGGTGGGTGAGATCGGGTGATTTTCCCAAGAGTCCGACGAATGTCGACCATTGCGCTACCGCAGCAACCACAGCGCCGCAAATGACGGCCACGGCACTCCCCAAACCGATGCGCCACCACAGGCCATTCCGTCGCGCAAGTGCGGTGAGTCCGGCGATGACCGCCAGCGCTCCAAGTGTGACCGTGACGGTTGCCGACATAGTTCGGGCAATGATGATGACAGCGAGCGCCACATCGAGAACCGACACCGTGATCCATTGTCGTGACGCGTAAACGCGCCAGAGCCCGATGATGAGTAGCACCAGCCCGAGCATTCCGAGCACGTTCGCATTGCCCACGAGACCTTGGATACGCCCGGCCGAGAAGAAGAGTCCGCGGCTCCACGCCATTTCGATGGGTGTCGTGGACGTCTCTGAGAAGCCGACCGGATACACCGGGCGTCCGATGAGTGCCACAATTATTTCGAACAGGATGGAACCAGCAAGAATCAGGCGCAAACTCATCGCTGACCGGCGAACCAAATCGTCGAGGGGAACCGCACTGGCGATTGCGAGTCCGAAGAGGACACCCATCAGAGCAGTAATTAACATGACGAGAGATGTCGCTGGATACGGAGACCACGAGGGGCTGACCGCCCACCACGCGAGAAGCGCCAGTAGAGGTATCGGCAGTGCTCTCCACGTAACCCGGTTCATGATGATGACGACGAGCGACCAGACCGACGCGACGATCACGAGAGCGGCCCACACCGGGACGGTGAGTGCGTTGCGAAAGAAATCGCCGGCGAAAAGAAGCACAAGGATTGCCACCATCACGGGTTTCTTCGCAATA